>JABWAQ010000088.1 GCA_013360945.1 Candidatus Brocadia sp. | reverse complement strand
CGAGCCGCTATCCATACCTTTCGGGTTCTTCTGCAAGCCAGGTCTATAATTACCATACCAGTCATAGCACCACTCCCACACGTTACCGCTCATATCATATATACCCAACCCATTTGGCTTCTTCGTGCCTACTGGGTATGTCCTGCGTTCCTGTGCGTTATCCCAATACCACGCATAATCTTTAAGGGCATTCTCATCACTTGTTCCAGACCAGGTCTCCTCTTTACCACCACTTCTCGCCGCATATTCCCATTGTGCCTCGGTGGGAAGGCTACCGCCATAAAATCTGCAAAATTCATTCGCACCATACCATGATACACAAACAACAGGATGGTCTTCATAGCCGGGCTGCGGGAGCCAGACCTTTCCCTGCAATCTTACGCCCCAGGAGTGGGTATCAACCATTTGTTGTCCTGCATAATCTCCACTTTTTACCTTGTCGCTGCCATATTGGTTTAAAAAATGCGCATATTGGGCATTGGTGACTTCGTATTTACTTATACAAAAACCATCTAATAATACTTTATGCGGTTTTTCATCCTGCTCACCGTCTTTACTCCCCATGATAAATGAACCGTCACGAACCTCAATTAATTGTTCGATAAATAATTTGCACAGTGAAAGCCTGCAGGTATCGGCCTTAGAGCCTTCGTTAATTGAAAGAATCTGTTCACAGATTCCTTGTGCCTCTTTAATATTTCCCTTTTCTAATTCTTTATCGGCTTGCTGCCCTAACTGCTGGCATGTATCAATTTTGTTCTTCCACTCTGCAAGGTCATTTTTCGCCGGTATATCCGGAGACAGATTTGCAGAGTTCCAATGGGTAATGGCATTCTCATAAGCGCCGTCTTTATAACTTTCAATGATGCATTTCCTGAAATATTCGTAAACATTCGTTGTGCCTTCCGGCATAGAGGTTTTTAACAATTTCAGGGATTTGTCCGCCAGTGTTTGAGCTTTATGCTGCTGCCAAAAACCGTAAATAGCAAGTCCAATGGAAAGTAGCGCCGCTCCTGCGACTATTACAATGATGGTGCGCTGCCGTCTCTGTTTCTCACGCATCTTTTGTAATTCCTCGCGGCGTTCCTGTTCAGCCCTCTCTCTTTCCTCAATTTCAATCCTCAGTCTGCGCGCCTCTAAGATGGGGATCACCAGGGTGTCGTGGCTGATTTCATAGGAAAAACCCCCGGTCGTGTTGGGCTCGACGCGCAAAAGACGTGAGTTTACCAGCTGGTGCAGGATGGCAGGCGGGATATTGTGTCGGCTGGTAATGACAATCTCCGGCAGGGCAACACGGTTGCCTTCAACAATGAGATGGTCCTCAATAAGTTTCTGTGCTGCCTTACGACCAGATGCATCTTTTATTTCACCAATCAAGCTATCGTAATGTCGCTTAAAGATCGTATCAAACTCCCCGAAATCATCCCTTGTTAATAGCCTCTTTTCACGATTGTTTTTTACCGCGTCTATTACCGCTTTTTCGGCGAACTGGCATAATAGCTGCAACTGGAAGGATTCAACCCTTTGTTTCCCGCCTTTTGAAAGGTAGCGCAGCATGCCGTTTAGGGCGCCTTCTTCATAGGCAAAGGCGGGGGAGGCAAGACTTCCTTCTTTTCCTGCGGGCAACAGGATCGCGTCTTTTGCCTGATTTATATCCAGTGGTTTCAGTTCGTACGTCTTTTTCAATATATCGGGCAAATAATCCTTCAGAAGGTTCAGAAAACTCATCCTGTCGGAGCGGATAGAAATCACTACTTTTATATTGAGGGGTTTATATAACAGCGCCATCTCCTCGCGGCTGATGAAATTATCGCCGGCCTTCAGTCTTTCCTTTACCGTATTCCGGATGTATTGCGGCGCCCTGACATTGAGGAGGCTGGAGAGTTCTTTTGCAAACAGGGCAATTGATGTATCGGGATAGGTGAACAATTCTTCAAACTGGTCAAAGACAATGAGAATGGCATCTCTTTCGCCTTTTTGAATTTGCAGGCCCTTGAAATAGTACCACAGGTCTTCCGGAATCTTGGTATTCCCTGTTTCCGGAACCGGGGAAATACCCGAGAAATCGGGGAGTTTGAGCACCTTTTCCCAGAGAAAGTTATCGAAAGAGATTTTCTCCGATATTTTTTGCCGTAATATTTCCGTGGGGCTGAGGTCATTTTCAGGCAGATAGGCGCCAAATCTTACCTCAATGGCTTCGTAATTTTCCGTTTCGCATAAACGAGGCACAACGCCCGCATTTAACAGCGAGGTCTTTCCCAAGCCCGATTTGCCATATAAAACAATCAGACTCTCCAGGCTGCAAAATTGTGACAGATTCTCGATATCTTCTTTTCTGCCAAAGAACAGATTACGGTCATCTGCCGTAAATGGCCGCGTGCCCGGGTAGCGGTACTGCAGGGTTGTTTGTTTAGGAGTTGACTGGTCCATGGTTTCTTACAAATAATATTTGATATTTTTCACAACCCCCTTGGTCCCCCTTTTTTAAGGGGGAATTCCTCAAGCCCCTTTTAGTAAAGGGGGAATTCCTCAAGTCCCCCTTAACAAAGGGGGATTCAGGGGGTTGTCTGATATGCTATGATACAAACTTTGAAATTCCTTGTAAACGTCGAGTTCTGTGTAGGGTGGACTTCGTCGTGAGCGCTCAGTCGAACGATTAAGGGGAGGTAAAATCAAACCCTTCCCTGTTCCTCCTTCGCAAACTCAGGACAGGCTTAATCTACCCTACTGCTATTCTCGGTAGCGACTTTAATTTCCCCTCTAAAAAAGAGGGGCTGGGGGTGTGTTAAGGACATTTTTACACACCCCTAAATCCCCTCTTGATAGAGGGGACTTGGTTGCGGCTTCGTTGCGCTATGAACAATTGGCTCCTTTCTCGTTAATCTATTTCCTCTTTCATTTTTCCATCTATAGCCTTAATGAGTGTCTCGAAATTGCCGTCACGGTGCATTTCAGGCGTCAGGGTATTCATGTCGCGGAGCATATCGGTTATATCATCAATGATGCGTCTTATATCAGCGTACTGGTTGATCTTTTCATAAACACCCACCTTTCCAACCGGGTCGCGGATGGTTTCAATCTTCGTTTTCAATGCATCGACCTTATCGTCCCAAAAATTCAGATAATCAATGCGGGCAATTTCATCATATATTTTTGCGTCCTTCAGCACAATGGGGTAAATCCGCTTATAAACATCGCCCTTGTTTTTTATTTCAAGCATCTCGTACATGCAGTTTTCCGATTTCAGGTATTTATCGCTGATAACGACAATAACACATTTTCCCTTTCCGATTCTCTGCATAAATTCCTTTATGTTGCCCTTGTAGCCCAGTTCTTTTTTATCGCGGATAATCGTATATCCTTTTTGAGAAAAGGCATCGCAAATCTTATCAACCGTTTGTTCGCTTTCACCGCCCCAGCTATATGAAATGAAGATTTCTGGTTGAGTGACGGCAGATTTTTTCCTGGTTCTCAATAAGCCTTTTTCACCGCATCTTTTATAAATCGTGTCAAGGATTTCAACACCGTGATAATTCAGAAAATTGATTTTAAATTCATCGGTATAGAAATTCCTTATGTGGGGAAGCAGGTTCCTGTCTTTTAATCCGGCATGGCTCAGCTTGCCTTTATGAAGATTTAATAGCCTGAGGATCAGTTTAAAATACCACTTGTCAAATTTAAAGCCGAGGAAGAGAATCAACCGGGATGCCTTGAGTTCCTGCCGTAAATCCTGGTGCAATTCGTGTTTCCCAAAAATAGCAATCAGGTAATCAAAGAGATCGTCATAGGTAAAAATAAGCGACCCTTCAACTTCGACATTGCCAAACAAGTTGTAGATGAGCGGTTTGGCGGAGGTGGGTTTTTCAAATCCCTGCGGGTTCTGCTCTTTATTGTAATAATCGAAGGTGTAATCGAGTTTTTTATCATCGAAGGTCTTTTTTAGCAGCAGATCGGGTGATACTGATATGATGAGGTGGAAGGGGATTTCGGCAATCTTCCGGTGGATCTCATTTGGCTGGAGTTTTTCGTAAAATTTCTGAACATCGTAAAACGCCAATTCTTTGTCGGTTTCATTGACAAACGAGAAAAATTCATCGTCGGTATAGTATTTTAAACCTCCATGTCCCTCTTTCTCCAGGTAAGATTTCAGTTGTTCATTCAACGAAACCGTTTCTGAAGGAACAATGTCCGGGCCGAGTATTAAAATACATTTTTCTTCTTCAATCCGCTGGGTAATAAGCCCCCAGAGTTTATCGTCCTGATTTTGTGTATCCATAATTCTTAGCGCAGCATAGCCGCAACCAAAGGCAACCACCCCTCTTTCCCCTCCTTCGCAAGGAGGGGATAAAGGAGAGGTGAAAAACTTACAAAAAAGGCAACACTTTAGTTTTTTGAAAGATGAGTTGTGCTTTTTAAGTCCCTATAGGGACGTGAGGCAATAGGCAGGCAATTTATTGCCTGTATTTTTATCAAAGAGAAATACAGTCCCGTAGGGACGATTGAGACGATTGTGTATCCATAATCTTCATTCGCCCCTACAGGGCTTATTTTTATCTTTCTATTCACACAGGCAATAAATTGCCTGCCTATGAGCAATTTGCCCCTCCGGGGCAAATTCAGCACAAGGCTTTGCCTTGATAGTTTTTCAAATAACTAAAGTGTTACCAAAAAAGATGTTTTTGCATAGTAATACTATAAACGTCAAAACAAACCTGCAAAGATGGAGCGTAAAAATTGGTGGTCAGATGTAGCGCCTTGATAGGCGCTTAGTTTTCAAGCATTTTTATTATATGTTTTGCTAAATATTCTTTAATTTCATTGTGTCTTGGTACCGGTTGCGACACTTTTGTTTTAGGATTCTGGTACCAATCGTGTTTTCCACCGTGACGGATAAAAATACATCCCATCTTTTCCAAGTGCTTTATTAAATCTCTTCTTTTCATGCAACTTCAAGCTCAGCAACCTTACGTATGCATGGAATATTACCGCTTGTTAATTCCTGATAAATGTCTTTTAAATTTTCTTTTAATTCTTCAAGTGATTCTCCCTGAGTTTGATAATCCGGATATTCTTCAAGGTAACCCAGCCATGTATCACCATCTTGCCAATATACATATTTTTTTCTTTTCATAGTATTTCTCCTTATTTTTCGCTTTTACCTGAGCGTTATGTCAAGTGACTCTGCAAACAGATTTCAAAATAAATCGCTCATTTTTCGCAAGTTTATTTTACACCCCCCATTCGCCCCACAGATGTCAAGTTAAGGGAATCATAAGATACAATACGTGGTAATGATACAACAAGATGCAATCGTTATAAAGAGAAAAGCGGAAGTTTAGCGCATTTGAGTTTGTTTTGCTGATGACGATTGGGCAGACGACCATGATCTATCCCTCTTTGTTGGGAATGGTTGAGGCAGGTAGTTTCTGGATAAACAGGGTCGCTTTCCATTTGCACTTCACCGCCCAACCCGTAGAGTTCCTTCTGGCGTGCCTGAAGATGGTCCTTGAATATCCCGTTCGTCCAGCCATCATCACACCTACTGCCCTTGATGCTTTCAGGCGGGTACGTATTTTTGCCAACAGTTAACGCCAGGGGGGTGCACTGCAAATATCTGTAAAATATTTCAAAAAAAGTCCGATATATTGATTACAAAATTATTTTTCCAGAACTCATAAACTTTGAAAAAGGCAAACCAATCGTGAGGTTGGGGCGCAAAGCCACGGGTCCTGAATCCCTTCAAGATAGCCGGGTTTCCAAAGAAAGAATGGTCCACCTCATGTGCCTGTTTCCAGGCAGTAAGAAACAGATCGTTTTGTCTGAGGTGGATTATGGAAAAGGCTATACGTGTTACAATTCAGTATTTCTCAGGCACACTGGTTACAACAGCGCTGTGTATAGCATTTGCCAACGCGGGATGTGGCAGTGATTTTGTGACTGATGAACTCCTGATTCAACCGAAGGCAAAGGTATCAGATAGAGAGTTGGATGCATTATGTAAAAATCATAATGCTACTGTTATCGATAGCATACCGCAAATTCATGTCAAACTGCTCAAGGTTTCACCGCACGATAGGGAACGGGTTAAATCCTCACTGTCGGGGGACTCGAACATTTCATTTGTTGAAAACAATTTCACCGCCGTGGGGTCTTTCATACCCAACGATACGTATTACTCATCACAATGGCATCTCACCCGGATCAGCGCACCTACGGGTTGGGATATCTCGACCGGCGAAGACAATGTGCCAATAGCAATCATAGATTCCGGCGTGGATCCGTCACATCCCGACCTTTCTGCCAAACTCTTGCCAGGATATAACTATCTTGACAGCACTACCAACACCGCCGACGTACTTGGGCATGGCACGGCCGTGGCCGGGTCTGCAGCTGCACTGTCGGACAATACCACCGGAGTTGCCGGGGTTGCCTGGAATAATCCTGTCATGCCATTGGTCGTATTGAATTCAAGCAATTTTGCTTCCTATTCAGATATAGCAAAGGCAATTATGTATGCGGCAGATCAGGGAATCAGGGTGATAAATATAAGCATTGGAGGCTCCGGTATTTCATCAACCCTCCAGAATGCGGTCGATTATGCCTGGAATAAGGGCTCCGTGATCTTTGCCAGCGCAATGAATAATTCCTCGAATACCCCCTATTATCCGGCTGCATGCAATAACGTGGTCGCGGTTTCTGCCACGACTTCCAGCGATACGATTGCAAGTTTTTCAAACTATGGCGACTGGATTGATATCTCGGCTCCCGGGTCATCGATCATAACAACGAACAACGGAGGCGGCTATGGCGACTGGAGCGGGACGTCTTTTTCCTCGCCTATTTCAGCCGGACTTGCCGCACTTATTCTGTCCATCAATCCGTCCCTTACCAATACACAGGTAGTATCAATTATGGAGAATAATGCCGATGACCTCGGCAATCCCGGATTTGATAGCTACTATGGGTATGGAAGAATAAATGTATACAAAAGCCTTACAGCCGCAAAAAATTCCGAAACACAGACGGATACGATATCACCCGTCGTGTCTGTTACGTCGCCGGGAAATAATGCCTATGTAAGAAATTTCCAGAAAATAACCGTTATTGCCACTGACAGCATCTCGGTAAGCGCCATTGAACTGTATATTGACGGCACACTCATGAAGTCAGTAACGGATCAGGCTATCCTTTCATATCGGTGGAATACGCGAAAGGTCGCAGGCGGGCCGCATGGCGTATCGGCAAAGGCATACGATGCGGCAGGTAATATGAACACCGATGCAATAACAGTTTACAAATGAAGTCTTAAATCGTAATTTGTAATCCGCAAATCACAAATCACAAATCACAAATCGTAAATCGTAAATCTCAAATCGTAAATCTCGTTAACGGACTAACTTTTCATTGTCATGGATAGTTCATACGTTAGTGCCATTACCCTTTTCGCCTCTTCAATGGTCAAAGTCCCTGTCCCACAACTGGGCGTAATGATGGACCTTTCCTGAATTATTGCCCTTGATATATCTTTACTCATGAGAAATTTGATGCCTTCATCCAGTTTTTTTATCAGGTCATTGCGCGAAACGTTCATTATCTTTGGAGAAGTTGGGACAATGCCCCATGCTAAATAGCCTCCTCTATCAAGAAATGCCCGTATTTCACGCCAGTACATGAGATACTTATCCATAAACTCATAAGCGTCAAAACTTACGATATCCACCTTGGATTCCATGAGCATGGCCCAGTCCGTATTTCCGCAACAATGAGTGCCCGTTAAGCCGCCGTGAGCCTGGACGGTTTCGTATACCTCGTTGAGGGCGCTGATTGCCCTTTCGCGGCTGATGTTCATAAATGCCGAGCCAAAGCTCGTCAGATAAGGTTCGTCTGCAAAGATCATGACAGGTAAGTCATATTGGGATAATTTGGTAAACTGCCAATATGCCTTCATCGCCATCAACTTGATGATTACATCAAAGAATTCTTCGCTGTACAGGGCTGTAATGCCCGTAGAAAGCTTCAAGGAACCGGCCAGGGTAATCGGGCCAACCACTTGCCCTTTTATTGCACGGAAAGATTTTTGTGGTGACTTGTTGAGTTGCTCAATCATCGCATAAAATCCTGCTGAACACTCGGGACTTATCCGGAATAGATCAGGATCATTTTTCAAATAAGCATCATAGAAACCTGCCAGCGCGCCGGACGTATCTTGAGAAGCGTCAATACTGACCGTCTTTCCATCCGCACCGATTGTAATACAGGGCAACCCTTCCGTGTATTGGATGCACATATCTTCTTTTGCGCTTAGCTTTGGTAGTTGAGGCCAGCAAGGAATCTCCGGAAGTGATTTAAACATGAGCTCGCATGCCGCCTCAACATTGTTATGGGGCAGACTTCCTATGGCAGTGGCTGAGAAATTACCTTTGAAATTATTTGTCATGGATTGTTATTTCCCGATAAAAATTTTCTAAATAACTGCGTTATATTACTAAAAAGATTACTGCGTGGCAGCAGGCACAAGCAGGACAACGTAGCCTGTCCGGTAACCCTCCCGGAAATAGAGAACTCCTGCAACGGTGAGAGGGCCGAGCACAGCACCAATTTGGTCTAATGCCTCGTGTAATCCGAAACCCTTTCCGCTTCCAATCTCCCTGGTTGCATGGGAAAGCATTGCGTCACGCGCCGGAGTTCGGATTGCCTTTCCGATGCGCTCTGTGATCATGAGCACGGCGGCCAGCTCCCAATGTCCTGCAAGGGCCAGGGCAGGCACTGCCAGCATATTCAGTGAATAGCCGAATAACGTGATTGCCCAGTATCTTCCTATTTTGTCGCTGATGTAACCGGAGACAAGCCTCAGGCTATATCCGATCAACTCCCCAAAACCTGCAACAAATCCGACCGTCGTTGCACTCGCCCCAAGTAAGGCAAGATACGGGCCATTAATACTGCGAGCGCCCTCGTAGGTTGCATCCGCAAAGAGGCTCACTACACCAAGTAATACGATAAATTTTAAGGCGGTTTTTTTTGTACCGGTATTGTTGCCTGTGCCTGAAAGTGAATAGCTTTTCATTATAATATTCTATTGTAAAAATTTTCTCTTCCCCATTTTCATGAGGACATGTTTTAGCAAGTTTCCTCACAACCCCCTACACCCCCTTTGTTAAGGGGGACGATCTGAAATCCCCCTTAACAAAGGGGGATTTAGGGGGTTGTTACCCTTTGATTTAGTGATTTGGTTGAGGCTTCACCGTTCCAGGATATTTTTTAATCCCGATAATCCGTGTTCATCTTTATCCTAAGCAAAAGGACACATACTAATAAATTTAAAATGTTGAGTCAAGCAACTTAAAGATGTTATAGTATTCTTCTGAAATAATTTTGTTTCATGTAATTCGTAGTACACGATACGTAATTCGATCGTATAGGAATTTTATGGGTGAATTCTCGTTCATAGAATGGATTCGGAAACGGCAGAAAAGACGCAAGGACGTAAAGCTGGGTATAGGGGATGATTGTGCCGTTATGGACGTCTCATCGGATAAGTTAACTCTCATTACGACAGATATGCTGGTCGATGGCACCCATTTTGATTTGAAAAAATGCACCATTCGGGATGTTGGCAGGAAGGCAATTGCCTGTAGCATCAGTGATGTGGCAGCGATGGGGTGTCCGCCCACGGTTACTGTGATTTCTATTTGTTTTCCTGATCATACTACGGAGAAATTTGCAAGGGAACTCTATAAAGGTATATGGGATATTTCAGATAAGTATAATATCGAGATTGTCGGCGGGGATATAATCAGTGGCCGCAGTCCTTTCTGTATCAATGTTACCATGTTGGGAAGAGACGATGGCCTAAAACCCATCAGGCGTTCAGGTGCAAGGGCAGGGGATGCGATCCTGGTAACCGGGACACTCGGAGGTTCAATTCTCCGGAAACATCTTTCTTTTGAACCACGATTAAAAGAAGGGCTTTTTTTGAATAAGAATTTTTCTATGCATGCTATGATTGATATTAGCGATGGGTTGACGGCAGATTTAAATCACATCCTGGAAGCGAGTGGCGTGGGCGCCATCTTGTATAAAGATCAAATTCCCGTCTCCGATGCGGCGATGAAATTATCGAAGAAAACCGGGCATACCCCGCTTTACCATGCGTTGTCTGACGGTGAGGATTACGAATTGTTGATGACGTTATCGAAAGCGCAGGCAAAAAGGGTCTTGTCGACCGGTTTGCTTACAGATGTAAAGGTAAGTTGCATCGGGGAGATCGTGAAAGGGAGCGGTATTCAGCTAAAATCTCCTGGTGGTAATATCCGCCGTATAAAGCCACGCGGGTATGAGCATCTTAAATAATAAAGGAAAAAGACAACAATTTACTTTTTAATAAAGTAATAAAACATACATTATATTTACCGTAGGAGCAGGGTTTCCCTGCCCTTGCGGAGTGTAACAGGGTATTGTATTTTGTGGTTTTCAAAAAACTAAATTGGCACAGAGAATGTATTCGTCAGCCGTGAAAGAAAAAAAATTAACTTTCAAAAGTACGAGCGTGGATGAAACAATAAGGTTCGGTAAAAGGCTGGCTGCGTTATTATCGCCAGGAGATGTCATTGCCCTGGTAGGTGAACTCGGCGCCGGAAAGACTACCCTGACAAAAGGCATTGTAGAGGGGCTGGGCGTTTTAGATAGGCGGGTAGTGAAAAGTCCCACCTTTTCATTAGTTCATAAATATGAAGGCTGTATTCCGATTTATCATTTCGATGCGTATAGGCTTGAAGATGGCGAAGAAATGCTGGATATCGGGAGCGATGAGATGATTTATGGAAATGGTGTGGCGATTGTGGAGTGGGCAGATAAGGTATCAGGATACCTGCCCAAAGAGTGCCTGAAAATAACTTTAACTGCTGTTTCTGAAAATGAGAGAAGTATTGAGATATGTGGTTATGGAAGTCGCTATAATAAAATAATAAATGACCTATTATAGTCCGGGCGTTGATTTCTCGAACCATATACATAGCTGCATATCAATATTGGTGATGTGTTTTCTCCTGACATGTCAGACAATGGGCGACTCCTAACCCAGCCCCCCCGAAAGGCGTTTCTGATATCGCTAATAACACAAAGAATTGTTCGTAACTCGTGCGGTTGCCCCGCTAAAATTCCTTGACTAATAAAATGCAGGAATTATATTTTTGTAAGGATAAATATTTTAGTAGGGAGAACGACAATTATGATACTGAAATCAAAAATCACATCGAAAGGTCAAATTACTTTACCAAAGGAAGTGAGGAAATTCTTAAATGTACAGGAAGGAAATGTTGTCATCTTTGAAAAAGAAAATGATAAAATTGTAATCAAACCAGCCAAAACCCTTCGTGATTTTAAAGGGGTGTTAAAAAATATACATACGGAAGAAAACTATGACGCGATAAGAAAAAAACGGATTATAGAATTTGCAAAAGAGCGCGGTGTTAAGACCATGTATACCTTTGATAAAAGACACTTCAGGGATATGGAAGGAATCGAGGTAAATATTTTATAAGATTTAGAAGGTGAAATGATCTTCGGTTGATTTTCAAGACATCATTCTTGTGCAATTTGCCTTGATATGGCCCGATTTAAACTATACTATTGCGGAAAAGCTGAAAAAAGGCAATTGAAATTTTACCGATGAAGAAATCGAAAAACTCTTCGCTAGATAAGCTTAAAAAATCAGACGAGGATTCAAGATAATTGAAAAATGAAGGTTTGACCCTGTGCTGGACCCTGTGCTGTGCCTGAATTTATCTTACTATAATCCCTTACAATCATCAAAGAATTAACAGATAGGAAACTTTAAAATGATTAAACTACAAATTCAATCTGACAAAGAGGATGGTGTTATTGATATTATTCGGGCTGCCATTTCTGCTGAAATCATAAGACTCGAAATCGGCATGGATAAAACAGATTTATAACAGGAGGATAAGACATGCAATTAGAAATGAAAGAATTAGATGCTTTGGCTGAGAAGCTAAATCTTTCAAAGGACGAGATGCTGAGGGAAAGTCTAAAATTTTTCCTGGAAAGAAAATTGAGGGAAATAAAAACTGAGATATTTAAGATACGAACAAAGTACGGCGTTTCCTCTGTCGAAGAATTTGAGGAGCTATACAGAAAAGGTGAAGTTGAAGAGAAAGATACCTGGCAGGATATTCAAAAGCTTGACCATCTTGAGTTCAAAAAAGATGAGCTAGAGGAAGTCTTGAGGACTCTTTGATGATAGCTGATATCGGGAAGCTGAAAGAAATAGCAGAAATTGAATTCAGTGATATTGTTGAAGACCTGATAATTACAGACATTAATCAATGTAGAATTATCCTTAAAGATAGTAGTTTTATCGATGTATGGTATTCTTTAAAAATCAGGAAACGGTATAGTTACCATTGGGAAAGGAAACATATAGACGGATCAATATATCGCCATGATAACGCCCCTCATAAAAAATGGCAGTACACAAGAACATTTCCAAAACATTTTCATGATGGAGAGGAAGAAAAAGTTGTCGAGAGCAATATAAATGAAATTCCGGATGAGGGTTTAAGAGAATTTCTCCTTTTTGTAAGGCAAAAATTAAATAAATAGTAAAATGTTTGGAATATCATGCCAGCCAAAATGAACACTGCCAAAAAACGTTTTGCTATTTGCATTGATAACACAGATTACGAAGCATCCCTCATCATACGCAAGATTTATGAAGTCATCCCGGACGAAAAGGCAGAGAAGGACGACTTCATTCGGGTAATTGATGAAAGTGGGGAAGACTATCTTTATCATCGCAGCCATTTTATCTTGATTGAACTTCACATAGAAGTTGAACAAGCATTAACTTCGGTTTAGAATAAGGGCGAATCTGAGTATTCGCCCCTTTCTTTCATGCCCTATTTTGCGACATCTGCACCATGCGGTGAAATGGTAGATTCAATATCATAAGGTTCAGTAAGGATCACCCATTAGAAGGCTTTTGTCAAGCGAAAAAAATTCTCTCCGGCAAAAAATCGAAGATTTTTTGCATGATCAAACGAAACACTTCTCTTGCCTGATA
>JABWAQ010000087.1 GCA_013360945.1 Candidatus Brocadia sp. | reverse complement strand
ATAAAAAATTATACCGTATCATCAGAAACGTTTAAATTGTTAAATCAACAATGAACACTTATGGGTTTTGTTTATCTTTTCCGACTTGTTCGGGTTAGGGGTTATTCGGAAATTTATCAGGAATTTCGAGGATGGCCACTGAATACACACCCCTTGATCCCCTCTTTCTAGAGGGGATTACCATGCTAACTCCCCTTTCAAAAGAACGGTATCAAAATACAGGAGGCAATTATCTTTGGCTCTTTTGTAAAGGAGACGGCGAAGGAATGGAGTGATATCGACGTTGCATTGGTTTCATCTGATTTTACAGGAGACAGGTTTGAAGATCGCAGAAGGATCGTGCCACTGAGGCGAAATATTGATAATCGTATAGAACCACTCCCTTTCAGACCCAAAGATTTTTACGATGGAGGGATGCTGGCGGAGGAGATAAAGAGAACGGGCATGAGACTTAATTTGTCGTGAATCGTGTCCGTAGCCGATTCCCCTCTAAAAAGAGGGGTGAGGGGTGTGTATAAGCAGGGGGGTGTGTATTACGGTCGCGGAGTACGGTCACGAACAACGAACACATTGTTGGAAGAAAAAACGAATGGGTGGCACGGACAAACCGTGTCACACGATGTCTTGTACTGGGATAGTTTGTCCATGTTTGTCAGTGTAATTTACCGGGATCATGAAGCCAATGTGGCAGATATCGCACCCTTCTTTGACAGAACTGATAGATACAAAGAAAATATTGGAGTAAAAAGATGCAAAAAGAATATCAAAACCTGCTTGCTGATTTTATTAGTCTCCTAAAGAAATAGTTTGTGAAGATGGAACATGGTACTGGGAGTTAAAGCCTGGCATGAAGCTAGGGGAGGTAATTACCTTATGAGAAGCGATCGTATAGGTATTGCCTATATAAAAGATGCGCGAACAATTGCAAAAGAGGCGAAAGAATCTCTCAACAAGAATCACTATCACAGAACAGTTCGAAAGTGCCAGGAATCGGTAGAATTGGCGCTCAAGGGATTATTAAGATTTGTAGGGATAGAATATCCAAAATCACACAGGGTAGGCGCAACTTTATTGGAATCCATCCTCAAAGATGCAGTGAGAATGGTGAGATATGTTTTTGATTTTTTCAATGAACTCTTAATGAAACACAGCTTATTAAAACCCGGAGAATTTCTATGAAGGAAACGAGGGAATATCAGACGGTAGTGCTTGCAGGACTTTTGCATGATATTGGAAAGTTTTTAAATCGAGCAGATGTACAAAAGAAACACCCTCTCTTTTCGGCTGATTACGTTTCGAGTGATGAATTTAAAAAACGGATTGGCAAGGATTGGGTTGATTTCGATTTACTAAAAATCCTGGTTCAGCGACACCATGAATACAACAAAATGCCCGATGAAATATTAGTTCAGAAAATTGAAGACCCACATATAAGGGCATTGGCATATATTGTTAGCCGTGCTGATAGCTATTCCTCAATGGAAAGGCTTAATGAAGAACCATCAGAGTTGGATTTAAAAAATGCAAGGCTAAAGTCTATTTTAACACGGGTTAATATTGGGAAAGGACAACTCATTCCACAGTACTATAACATACAGAAGCTCTCTCCAGAAGTTGTATTTCCTGTTTCTATTAATGAACTTTCGCAGTTAAGGAGCAATTATGTGAAACTACATAATGAATTTGGGAAGGCTTTCTTAAATTTTATGCCAAAAGATTTCGACTCGCTTTTCAATGGATACCTATCACTCTTTGAAGAATTTTTGTGGTGCATTCCAAGTGATACAAGAGATAAATACAATGATGTTTCTCTTTACGACCATCTTTCAACGACATCAGCCGTTGCCGCATGTCTTTATCAATACCACAATGGCAATCTTGATGAAAAAGAAATTAAGAATGACACCATGGACAAATTCATGCTTATTACCGGTGACCTCTCCGGTATCCAGAAGTTCATATTTGAAATAGGTTCATCAAACCCCAAAAAATTGAGCAAAATACTCAGAGGACGTTCTTTCTATCTTTCATTTTTGACGGAAGTAGCATCTGTTAAAATATTAAGAAAACTTGATCTTCCAATAAGTTGCAGGATTATGAATGCTGGTGGACGATTTGTCCTGATTGTGCCTGAGACATCCTTTGTGAAAGAAGAAATTCCTAAACTAAAGAAGGAGATTGATGCCTGGTTTTACCAGCGATTTCTTGGAAGGCTCTCCTTAAATATTGCATATGGTATTACGCTTTCCGGCAAAGATTTTAGTTCAGAAAGATTTTCACAAAAATATAAAGAGTTGGGGCAGGTAGTAGACTTATCCAAGAAAAACAGATTTTTAGATATCGTAATGAACAACGAAGGGATGATTGACAGTGCAATGCAAAAAGTCTTTGCGTCTTTACAAAGAGATAGAGAGGCGTGTGAATTTTGCAAGATATACCCAATGGAAAGAGGTGACAAACGTTGTCAGATGTGTATTGATTCAGAAAAGCTGGGAGAGGAGCTTGTCGCCAAACCGTTTTTATACTTCTACGATGGAGAAGGCAAGGGTGAGTTTGATTTAATGGGATACAGCCTTTCTTTTAAAAGTAAAGGTAATGACTGGATACTTTTAGAGAAGATTGGTGGTGAAGAAAGTAATAAAAATGAGGGATTTATACGACGATACATCTCAAACTATATCCCTGAAACGGTAGAAGGGAATATTGATCTCAATGATGAGCATCCTGAAGAGGGAAGTACCCTTTGTCGATATTGTGGAAATCCATGCAAACTTGAAGGAGATAGCGAAGAAAATATTCCAAAAAGAAAACAATTAGTGGCAAAATATCTTACATTCCAGTGTACATCGGCTTCAGCAAGAAGAAAAAACAATGGTAAAGGGGTTGACCATCTTGCCGTTATCAAGGCAGATGTGGATGATCTGGGTTTCATATTTAGCAATGGATTAGAAAATGCCTTTTCCATCTCAAGATATGCAAGTCTATCAAGGATGCTGAATTACTTCTTTACCGGCTGGCTCATTGAGGAAATAAGAAAGAAATTCCCCATGACCTACACTGTTTATGCTGGCGGAGATGACCTGCTTCTGATTGCGCCGTGGGAAGATGCGCTTATGCTCGGTCGTCGGATTGGAATGAAATTCAAATCCTACGTTGGAGGAAATTCCAATATAACCGTATCTATGGGTATTAATCTGATGCGCCCTGGTGTTCCGGTTAAGCTGGCAACGAAAGGCGCTGACGATAATCTTGATAAATCAAAAGAAGCAGATGGGAAAAATAGCATTACCGTATTCAACACAACAGTAAAATGGGATGAATTCCCTATGTTAGAAAAGTTTATGAGTACATTGA
Organism: Candidatus Brocadia sp.; assembly: GCA_013360945.1. GTDB lineage: Bacteria > Planctomycetota > Brocadiia > Brocadiales > Brocadiaceae > Brocadia. Next base: position 9,769 of record JABWAQ010000087.1, on the reverse strand, counting down.
ATAACGCTTTTAATGAGGATGATCCAAAAGTTAACGCATCATTTCTTTACAGATTGTTGAAATATCATGAGATGTATTTATTATCAGAGAAAGGAATTATTCAGTGCGTGAGCGGGCTGAGAATTGGAGGTTCTAAGGATACTATTGAAATTGGAGGCATGGATAATCCGGTTATAAGAAATCCCCTGGATAAATTTCCCTATATTCCAGGTTCATCTATTAAAGGTAAGATCCGTTCACTCCTGGAATGGGAGATTGCTGGTAAATTAGGCAAAAATGGTAATGTGCATCAATTTAAGGATTGCAAAGATACAAATTGCCCAATATGTAGAATATTTGGAGTAACTGATGATGAGGTTAACTTTGGTCCTGGCAGGGCTGTTTTCAGGGATGGATGGGTCACTGAATCTTCTAAAAATAAGTTGAAAGAGCTTCAACTTAAAAAAGGTCTCTTGTATGTTGAAGAAAAGACGGAGACGGCTATTGATCGTCTCAAAGGAAAGGCAAAAAACGGTAGTCTTCGTCAATACGAGCGTGTACCCGCCGGTACCGAGTTTTCTTTTCGCGTAGATTATCGTGTGTTTGATATAAACGATAAAGGAAAGGTGGATATGGATAATTTCAAATGGCTTCTTCACGGTCTGTGGCTTTTGGAACAGGATGCGCTTGGTGGCAGTGGTAGCAGAGGATATGGGCAAATAAAATTTGGTATTTCTGATAATGCTGGAAAATTTATTCCAGGAAAAGTACTTGTTGACGAAACGCAAGATGATATTAAAGACCGATATCAAGAAATCACGGGTAAAAACAAAAGGACATGACAATGGCAAAATACAAATTAATCATAACGCCCCGTGCGCCATTTCAAACGCCATTGTATTCCGATACCCTATTCGGACATATTTGCTGGGCATTACGATATCTAAAAGGACAGAATGAACTCCTCAAGTTTCTTAAGACATTTGATGAAAATAACGCTCCATTGATTTTGTCATCGGGTTTTCCTAAAGATTTTCTTCCCATGCCTGTATTACGCCCGCTTTCAGTTGTGGAAGAAAATGAATTATGGCAGGAATATAAAAAAGGCAGCCAGACAAAGCTTGATTTTACCAGAGAAATGAAGATGTTCAAGAAGTTATCATATATTGAAATAACTGCAATAGAGATACTCAAAAATAGTCTTTCATACTTCCACCTCTATACGAAACATCTGCACGGTGAGATCCTTCTTGAAAAGAAGGATATTTTAAAGACGGAACAGGTAGAGGTCTGGCATAACTCAAAAAATCGGTTAACAGACAGGGTTACCGAAGGTAAGTTGTTTGCAAAAGAGGATACCTTCTATAAAGATGACATGGAACTATGCGTCTATATCGAGGATACTTATTTTGGAACGAATGCTTTGAGTGAGATATTTGATTTTATTGCACGAAGTGGTTATGGCGCTGACAAGTCGGTTGGTAGAGGGTTATTTAACTACACGCTTGCCGAAGGATGGGAGCTGCCAGAGTCCGATAATCCAAATGGTTTTATGACGCTTTCCCATTATCACCCAAAGCACGGAGATTTTCATGATGGCTTTTATGATATATCAACAAAATTTGGTAAGATAGGTGGACACTGGGCGGCGGGTATTGATGGCGGACCATTTAAAATGCCTGTTCTCATGTTAAATCCCGGCGCAATATTTATTACCAATAATCAAAAATCTTTTTATGGCGGTTTGATACCCAATGTTCACAAACAAAAAGATGTTGTCCATTACGGTATTGCATTACCTTTAAAAGTGAGGGTTGTATGAACTATCCAAGGCAGGAAGCATATAAGATAAAGTCAGAGATATTAACCCCTGTGCACATAGGAGATGGCACGGAGTTAGAACCCCTTGAGTATGTGATAAAGGACAAATTTTATAAGGTGAATATGGAGGAATGGGTATCAACACTATCGGGTGAAAAAGCAGAAGAATTCAAGCAATTGACTGGCAAAGATTATGCTCAGGAAACCACCTTAGTGGCATTAAGAAAGTTTGTTAGAGACAATATAGATACAGGAAAATATACAGAATGGGCTGTAGATGTGAGCAGTGCTGTACAAAAAAGATACAAAGAAAGATTTGATGCACCTGAAAACCAGTTACCCATGTTGCCGTTTATCAGGACAGGTAACAAACCATTTTTACCAGGTTCATCAATCAAAGGCGCATTGAGAACGGCTTACCTGAATTTTTTAAAAAGGAATAACCAAGTAAAAGAGAAAAGCAGGGCTGATTTGGTAGAGGGTGAATTATTTAAGGCAAATATTGAAGGACGTGACGGAAGGACAAGATTTGATATTGATAAGGACCCATTTCGTGCCATCAAAATTAAAGACGCCTTTCTTCCGGAAGTATCTACCTTTTTTGGAGAGGTCATAAACTATAACAAGAAGGATAGCCGTCTTAATCCAACTAATATTCAAATACTATCAGAAGTAACGTATGGAAGTCTTATAGAAAAACCTATTTCATTGGAACTTGAAATAAGCCTTGACAGGAAAGTGTTGTGCAATCGAGAAAGTAGTATAGACAAGATACACGAAAATATTAGTCTAAAAGGCCCCTTGGAAGCCTGTAACAATTTTTACAGAAGTGCTCTTAACGAGGAAAAGGATAAATTTTTAAGTGGTGTTAGCGGAGGAGAGGAGATTGGCAAGGTTTATCAACAAATTCTTGACCATGCCAAAGGCGGTTATCTCTTTCGACTCGGCTGGGGCAGCGGTCTTATATCCATGACGATTGCTCAGGAACTCAGGACTGAAAGAAGATATGGAAAATCAAAACATCTCATTGTGGGAAAATATCCGATGGGGTTTATAAAATTAAGCGTATGTGGAAAATCAAAGTGTATTTGATAATGTTCTGTCAACTTAGCAACATTAACATTTAGTGTCAAAAACAATACAGGTGAAAAAGAAACCGAATTTTGAAAAAGTATCTGCAAGAACTAAGAAAATCATTAAAAAGCAACAACTCAAACCAGAAATTGTTGAGGAAGCCATACAATGGGCAAGAAAACAAAAACAGTAAATCAAACTCGAATAACGGACTTGTCCCTCATGGCTGAGCAGTACTGAAGATAATCCCTTTGTTAAGGAAATATTGAAGCAGGGAATTGAAATATCTTGAACTGTGAGATGATGGAGATTATGCCAGGTTAAACACTGACAATAAAAGTTTGTCAGTGCCACCCTTATAACTTTAAAATTTCTACACCTTTAGCATTAAATATTAAAACGAATCAGCATAAATAAGACTTGCAGCTTAGCATTAATATTTATAAAATATCTATGCTGATTATAAGCATGCCATTTAGGAGAATAGACATGTCAAGAACAACCATCACATTGCCCAGTGCCTTGATAGATGAATTAATGTCAACCATTGAGGCAAAGAGCAAGACGGAGGCGGTGATAAAGGCGATCAAGGACGAAATACGGCTAAAAAAGACGGAAAAGATAAAGTCGATGGCCGGCAAGATGGAATTTATAAAATCCGCTGATAAACTCAGGCATGAAGATGAAAGACTCGGATAAGGTCCTCGTTGACACCTCTGCCTGGATCGAGTTCTTCAGGAAAAAAGCTCCTTACCATAAAACTGTTCTGGAATTGATAGACAGCAACTCCATTTACTGCACGGGTATCGTGCTTGCCGAGTTAATACAGGGCGCAAAGTCACAGAAGGAACTCGATGTGTTAAAGGAATTCTTACACGTATTTGACTTTATTCCTGATTCCACTGAACTATGGGAAAAGGCAGGAGAATTGTCATTCTCATTGCGCCGGAAAGGGAAAATAGTCGGACTCGCAGACTGCTACATTTCCGTGATGATACATTTAAATAAGATAAAACTCCTTACCCTCGACAAACATTTTGAGATGATAAAAAAAGAGATTGACCTGAATTTATACGTTCCTGCCACCTGAAAAATGGAAGTGGTCAAGCACAGGTTGGTATAGTGGGGAAAGGGATGTTGTTCTGGCTGTTGATGAAATTACACTTTGTTTTATTGAACACGGATAAACTTCGTTTGTCCGTGCCACCTCAATACAAAAAAATTACACGCTGGAAAGATGAAAGGTTTTTCAAATGACAACGGAAGTGGTAATAGATTTATCACAATTTTATAGTAATACTGCAAAGTTATCTGAACTTAACAACTATATTCAAAAGGCTAAGTCGATGGCTGGTGATGGAAATAATGTAACTTTAACAGGGGCTGCCCCTGTGTGGCTTTATCTTAAAATTGCCCATGCCTTGCATGGGAAGGCAAGAAAACTGATATACAACTCTCCCGTTACGGGAAACATATTGATATTTGATCACAGTTCCGAATGAAAAGTAGCACTGACAAACTTCGTTTGTCAGTGCGCATAGAATCGGGGATATAGTATTGTCGTATAAAATCTTTTTTTTTGTAAGTTTTTTCATAACCACCTTTTCAGGGGACATCTTTTTTTATGAATGAAAGATTGCTTGGCGGAGTTTACTCTGAGCAAATCGAATGTGCTCGCAACGACAACGTGAAGCATGCCGTCAAAGTACACGGTCGGTGTCATTGCGAGGGCATTTTTCCAAAGCAATCTCCCCGTTATCATAAAAGAAATTTGGTTGCGGCTGTGCTGCGCTTGGCTTATCCGTGCCTTTTGGATACGCACATTGATTATGGAATGTAAAATACGGACAAACAAGTTTGTCCGTGCCACCCACTGTAAATATAAAGCAAGTAAAATTAACAGCGGAGAATATAGCTATGAAAAGAATCCTTGTCTCTCTTGTCAGCGAACAAACTATTCCCAATATCCTCGCTATTTATCATTTTAAACCCGATGGGTTACTATTCGTATCTACGAAAAAAATGGAAGATGACGGGAAAACAACTGCTATTTTAAAGACATTAGAAAAGTTAGGTTTTAAATATGAGAGCAAGCCAATTATTGTACAAGAAGACTCGATTCTTGATTGTCATAAACAGATAAATAAATGGATCGAAGGAAAAGAAGATGCAGAATTTATAGTTAATCTGACAGGAGGAACAAAGATTATGTCTATTGCTGCTTATGAACATTTTAAAGACTATAGCAGCAAAATGGTCTATATTCCAATACCAAAAAACGAATTTATTGTACCATTTCCAAAGAAAACCCCAGGTTTACCTACGAAGTTAGATTTAAAATTAACTGTGACTCAATACATGATAGCTTATGGTTTAAAGATAATTAATGAGTCGAAATTAAAAGGTTATCACGAAGAAGCATATAAGCGAAAAGATTTATCAGAATGGATTGTTAAAAATTATGGCGATTTTAAAAACACGCTGTCTTGGTTAAGCGATAAATTAAGGCCTAATCGTGATAAAAAAGAATTTTACTTTGAGGATACTTTTCAAGGAATGACTCAGGGAGAAATACAGTTTTTCTCAAGATTTGGATTTAAAAATGAAAATGGTGCTATTTCTAAGAAATTGGAACGTTCTGAGATTATATATTTGACCGGTGGATGGCTTGAAGAATTTTGTTTTAATACTATTTTAAAATGGCATTGTTATGGAATTGATGACGTTGTTATAGGGCTTCAACTCAGAAACAGTCAGGGTAGGGATAACGAATTTGATGTTATGTTTACTAAAGATAATGCATTATATTTCGTTGAATGTAAATCTCTTGATCAGCATGAAGATAAAAATGCAGCCGCTCTTTATAAGGTTGGTGCCTTGCAAAGAGAATTTGGTTTAAGGGTGGAAAGTTTTTTTGTAACAACATCTCCTTATATTTTAAAAGATGGAAAAGTAAAAGAATCTGTACAGGCAAGGGCTGAACAATTTAAGACTACTATTATTCCTCCTCCTCTTGAAATAGACAAGTTTGGAGAAGTAATCGCCAATAAACTAAACTTAAATAATAACATTTATTAATCTTTTTTGTGGCTCAAGCGGGAGCAGGTTTGCAACCTGCTCCCATTTGTGCTGCACATTCCGGGTTCAGTCTGAGAAGAAATATTTGGGTTCAATTTGCAAAATTAAACCCGCAAAGAGTCTTTATTCTTGAAATAACAACCCCCTGAATCCCCCTTTTTTAAGGGGGACTTTAAAAAATCCCTCTTAGAAACTTGGAGGTGAAGGGGGTTGTTATACATTCTTTTCTCTTTGTGTCCTTTGTGTCTTCATGGTTTAAAATCGTATGGCAATCATCTATCTAACCGAACAAAGCTCAAAACTGAGTAAGACGTCGAAACGGCTGGTGATCGAGAAGGACAGGCAGACGCTTCTGGAAATCCCTGAATTTAAGGTCGAGCGCGTCCTTGTCTTTGGCAATGTCCAGATTACCACCCAGGCGATGGCATTCCTGCTGGACAATGGCATCGAGGTGAGTTTTCTTTCACTCTATGGGAAATACCGGGGCAGGCTTTCACCCGTAGAATCAAAGAACGCTCAACTTCGCATTCACCAGTACCAGAAGCACCTTGATAGCGATTTTAAGATCGCCTTGGCAAAGGCCATTGTGCATGCAAAGCTCCATAACGGACGCGAACTCCTCATGCGATATGCCAGAAATCATCCTGAAATTGATTTCTCAAGGGATAAAACTGAAATGGAAGGGTGTGTCTCACATATAGAACATAAGCAATCAGTTAATTCCGTTATGGGTGTCGAAGGCGCCGCAGCATCCGTTTATTTTAAGGCATTTGGAAAGATGCTGAGAAAGGAACTCGGATTTGAAAGACGGCAGAGGCGCCCACCCAAAGACCCTGTGAATGCCCTCCTAAGCCTTGGCTATACCCTTATCGGGAATGAAATGCATTCTCTGATCTGTGCCGTTGGCTTTGATCCGTATATCGGTTTTTTTCACGGCATTGATTACGGACGGCCATCCCTTGCCCTTGATTTAATAGAACCCTTTCGTCATGCTATTATTGACCGCTTTACCCTGTATCTGGTGAATAATCACCTATTGACCGAAAAGGATTTTGAAGATAAGGGTGACGAAGGCGTCTTGCTCAACGATGATGCCCGAAAACGCTATTTTGCTGAATATGAGCGATACATGACAAAAGAGGTTGAAAGCAATTTGTCTCCTGTTAAGAAAGGATTCCGGGATTTGTTTAAGATACAGGTACACAATATGCATGATGTTATTGTCAACAAAGAGACATTTACTGCATATCAAATGGTAGATTGAATGCGTGGATGGTAAACCCTATATCTTATAATAAATTATGGTAATATCTATGTTCATTGTGGTAGCATATGATATTATTGATGACAAGCGGCGAAACCGCGTTGCAAAGACCATGGAAGACTATGGAACAAGGGTACAATACAGTGTCTTTGAATGTATCCTGGAAGAAGAGTATCTGACAGAAATGGTCGATACCCTAAAAAACCATATCGACCACAAAGAGGATAGCATTCGATTTTATATCCTGTGTAAAGGGTGCATAACATCCGTTAAGATGCTGGGCAAAGGCGAATTGACAGAGGATAAGGACGTGTTCATTATTTAGGTTAGCGGAAGTTTGTAAGCGATGGTCAACAGGATAGATACCAGTAAATTAAACATTTTTAGACAATGGATGACGTTAGAAAAATAGCTCGAAAATTATACCTTAGCGGAAAGGGGGTGATAAAAACTGTGAAAACAATACGTTACGAAGTCTGCGGTAGGAATCATTGACCTGATGTAGAAGGGATGTAAGACCGTGAGACGTGTCCGTTTAGCGTGTCCGTAATACTGGAAAGGAGGCATTATGCAAGTTGAGGAATTGGATGTCTTCAAATTGTCACACGAACTGACGTTAAAAACGTACAAGATAACAACAAGTTTTCCTGCGGCGGAGAAATATGGATTAACCTCACAAATGAGGAGATCCGCATCCTCTGTTCCGGCAAATCTTATGGAAGGTGGGCATAGATTTAGTAAAAATGAATATAAACATTTTGTGAGTATTTCCAGAGGTTCATCCGGAGAGATGAAATATCATCTGTTACTTTCAAAGGATTTGGGATTTATTAAGGAAGACGTCTATTTTGAAATGAAGGAAGGGTATGAAAGAATCAGCATGATGTTAACGAAACTATATGCTTCTTTAAAATACCGGGCACGGATTACGGACACGGAACACGAATTTTCCCCCGATGTAGAAGGGATGTAAGACCGTGAGACGTGTCCGTTTAGTGCTGGCCAGCATCTGAATGGAGAAATATCCGATGGGGTTTATTGTATGCCCGCAATCGGATACAGGAGGACTTCTTTGATTTCTTCAAAATGCTTGTCTGTGGTAAAAATTGAGAGATTGTTTTTTATGACTAGAGCAGCAATAAGGATGTCAGATAACGGCAAGGTCTTTCCGCTTTTGCGGAGGGTTGAAGATATTTCGCCTGCCTTGATCCAGAGGGATTCGGACATTTCTATATATTCAAGAGATTTCATGGCATCTACGATAACCGTCTTTTCTTTATCTGATTTCAAACCCTGTACTAATTCATATAAAATAGGACCGCAAACAAAAACACTCTCATTCAAAAGCAGCCTTTCGAGGGTCTGTTTTAATGCAGAGGCGCCGGGCTTGAAATATTCAATCCAGATACAGGTGTCAGGAAGTACGCCGCTTGCTTTCAAGTCTCTTTTCCCTTTCTCTCTGCGTCTTCAGTTCAAGTTTTTCTTCCTTTTCCCAGTGGTAATCCAACTCCACCTTGCCCTTGAGTGCGAGGAGTTTTTCCAGTTTCTTTTCCTTGATAAATTCCCGCAGGGCAATAATAATTGCCTTTGTCTTGGATTTCTCTCCTGTTATCTTCTGCACTTCAGAGAGAAGATCATCAGGTATGTTTAATGTTGCACGCATATTCTACACCTCCATGATATGCGTTTATTGTATGATGGTGTTGTTCGTGAGTCAAGTATGAAAAATATGAGGTACTATGCAATTAACATCTAAAGCAATCCGTAGCCCGAAAAGCGAAACATTATCTGAAAGAAAATAGTCGCCATTGGCTGGACAAATTAACAGTAAAACACGGGTCAAGAAGGATTTTCTGAGGGTGTATTTCCAATTTTTGTAAAAAAATGAACGAACGGCATAACTGGTTATATCGTATAAAATTGTAGCGGCAAGGCGTGCCTTGCCATAGGGAGTAGACATTCTATGTCAAGCTCTTTTTTTCTTTTAGAAAAAAAGAGCTTGACATAGAATGTCTACCAGGTTAACCAGATTTACAAAAAATCGGGAATGCACCCATTTATATGTAATCTGGAACAGGCTGTCATCCGGAAGTTACCATCCACAAGCGGTAAGAGAAGTAGAAATACCGAAGAAAAACGGCAAAATGCGTTAATTAGGTCTTCGTTGACTTACCTCCCTGCTTCTCCCCGTAAACGGGGGGATTATGGGGGGGTGTTTGAAATTCCTTATCATATACTCATATGACAATTGCAGAAATTATTACCGTGGGGACTGAAATCGTGTCTGGGCAGATTGCAGACACAAGCAAACAGCATATTTCAAAAATTTTAACAGAAAAAGGAATCCAGGTATTATTCCAGACATCTGTTGCTGATAATAAAGAATTGTTAAAATCTGTTTTGGGAATTGCCGGAGAACGAGCAAATCTTATTATTATAACAGGGGGGATGGGTCCCAGGGTAACGTCAAAGTCATGCTAGGCAAAAAAGGGGGAGTGGCAGGGCAAGAGAAAGAAGGGGTTGGGATAGGGAAAAACGAGCAAAGACACGAAA
>JABWAQ010000191.1 GCA_013360945.1 Candidatus Brocadia sp. | reverse complement strand
GTAAGAGGCTATGAATATCAAAAAGGTGATTATATTATCTTAACAGATGAGGATTTTAAGAAAGCAAGCCTCCGAAAAACAGGGACTATTGATATTATAGAATTTGCAAAAGAGGAAGAAATTGATAGTAAGTATTTCGAGAAACCGTATTACCTGGAACCAGACCGTGGAGCAGAGAAAGCTTATGCGTTGCTTCGTGAAGCCTTACAACATTCTAAAAAAGTAGGGATAGCCAGGTTTATTCTGAAAAATCGGGAACATCTCGGCATTATCAAACCTGAGGGAGATGTGATAGTTCTTAACCAGCTCAGATTTAAAAACGAGCTACACGATGCCGGAGATCTGAAACTACCTCCTTCTAAAGCTGGGAAAAATAAAGAAATAGAATTGGCGCTTGCATTTATTGATCAGCTTACAGAACCATTTAAACCGGAAAAGTACCACGATACCTACAGCGAGGAACTCGAAGAGGTCATTGCAGAGCGGATACATGGCAAGACCCCTGCTCCGGAAAAAGAAAAACCGGTACCAACACCTGCCACCGATTTGATGTCTATCCTGCGGGAGAGTCTGAAGCGAGCCAGGCAAAGGGCATCATAAAGATTATCGTATTACGGGAAAAGATCGCCTCGGACTAAACAGCATTGCAATGATTACTTTCCCTATTGGGACTATCCAAATCGGAAAGAAAGGAAACGTGTTTTTTGTCATTCCCCTGTTTTACTTGTCATTCCCGAATGTCTTTATCGGGAATCCAGTGCCTTTTCCTTGCGGGTTCAATTTTGTAAATTAAACCCCTATATTTTGCATGGCCGATAGCTCATAGCGTTTTCATGGTTAAACACATAGGGAAATATTCCAAATTGAGGGTTCAGGTTATAAACCTGAACCCGCCCAGGGGATTTGGAACTCTCTTATTCTTCGTGTACTTCGTGTTCTTTGTGGTATTTAAAGATGTGGGTAAGGACAAGTTTTCTAAAGGGGGATCAAGGGGGATTACTTCTTCTTTGCTTTGCTCTGGGCTTTGGCTTGCTCACAATAATTGTGAAAAGATAATCTTTTTGGACAACTCCCGAGTCAGGTTTGCACCTTATTTTGAGTAATTACATGATTATAACCCACACCTTCAGGTTTAAGAAACTGGTTTAAATGCTGGTAAAAATACGCTAACCTTGGTAAACTTCCCTTCAACACTATCAATGATAAGCCAACCCTCATGGTCTCTGATAATACCATAACTGATGCTTAACCCCAGTCCTGTTCCCTTACCTCGGGGCTTTGTGGTATAAAACGGTTCCACTACTTTATCTCGTATCCTGGCAGGTATACCCGTGCCATGATCGTAGAAGGTAATCTTTACCGCCGGACGGTTATCTATCGTTGCTTCTTCCCCGATAATCTCAAGGATTTTATTATCATGCGCCTCTGGATATTTTTGGTTTAAGGCATATCGCGCATTACTGATAGCATTCAGAAAAACTTGTTGTATCTGCTGAGGGTGCGCAATGATTTGAGGCAATTTTGGAGAAACGTCTAACTTTATCATAATACCCTCTTTTCGCAATTGCGCCTCTGTCAGAACAAGCGTATTTGTTATTATTTCATGAACACTGACAATGCTTTTTTTCTCCTTCGCATCACTCTGTCTTGCAAAGGAAAGAAGACTACCTGCTATGCTAGCAATACGATTGGCTTCTTTGACAATCCGGCCGGCAATATCCCTTTCCTTACTTCCTTCGCTGCTTTTATTCAATAATATCTGGGCACAGTTAATAACACCGTTTATAGGGTTATTGATCTCGTGGGCTACACCCGCTGCCAATTCACCTAATGATGCCAGATGCCTGGACCGTTCAGTCTCTCTTTGTAAGGTTATCTTTTCCGTGATATCCAGAAATGCGCCTAAGATGCCAAGAACATTACCCTTCTCATCTTTTATCGGAGTTCTCACCATACGGACAATCAATGTCTTTCCATCTTTCACATATTCTTCTTCCCTATCATCTGTTTGCCCTGATTCCATAATCTGCTTATCTTCAACTCTGTATTTCTCGGCAAGTTCTTTGGAGAAAAAATCATAATCGGTCTTTCCCGTGATCTCATCCGGTCTGATGTGAAAATCTCTTGCTAAATTCTCATTACAAGATACAAACCTGAGATCTTTATCTTTAAAAAATATTCTTTGAGGAAGATTTTCAATAAGAAGCCGATATTTACTTTCGCTTGCACGCAACACATCTTCAGCACGTTTGCGTTCGGTAATATCACGAGCAATACCCAAAATCCCGATTACTGATCCTTTCCGGATTTGTGGAGTTACTTTAAATTCTCCAACCAGATAATTACCGGACTTGCTCAGAATACGCAATTCAAAAGCCGGAGGTATT
>JABWAQ010000086.1 GCA_013360945.1 Candidatus Brocadia sp. | reverse complement strand
CCCTCTATCCCTAATTCCTTTGCCATCTGATACACACTCCAGACCGCCCCCACTGATAACCCCTCCTGGAGTACTACCCCTGAGAGTGCACCCAATGCGCTGAGATCGTCTTTGTGGCTGAGTGCAAGTTTTATCGTTTCTATCTCCTGGGATGAACATCCGCTAAAATATTAAAGAGCTGAAAGAAATCAGGGAAAATTTTGAAAAGCAGGTGGCTCAAGAACAAGTTGGGAAAATCAAGGCATGAAGCGTTTTATTGATTCATAAATACATAAAAACTCCATCATTTCATTGTTTTCCAGCAAAGCAGAATAAAAAGGCGATGATTTACTATGCACAGACTCCCGCCACTGATAGTTAATTACTAACTCAACAGGGTCATTTATGCCGATTTCAATGCGTTTTGATAAAACTTCATCGCGTATTCCTTCACCATTCTCCGGGCGCTGAATAATGCAGCATTGCTTTCTATCGCTTCTTTCATGACCTTAACCCATTCACGAGGCACTCCGTCATCATCGACACGATAATAGGTTGGGATTATTTCATTTTCCAGGAGTGTATACAAGGCATCGGAATCGGCGGCATCCCTGTTTTCCCCATTATCAACACCATCACCAAAGCCCCAGCCATTTTTCCCATTGAACCCTTCTGACCACCAGCCGTCGAGGACGCTCAGTTGGGGAACACCATTCAGAGATGCCTTCATTCCGCTCGTACCGGACGCTTCAAGGGGTGGAAGAGGATTGTTCAGCCATACATCAACACCATGCACAAGATATTGAGCCAATTGCTCATCGTAGTCCTCAACAAACACTATTCGACCACCGAAAGACGGGTCCTTCGCAACATTAAATATTTGCTGCAAGAGTTGTTTCCCGGGGTTATCGTCAGGATGGGCCTTTCCCGCAAAGATAATCTGTACGGGTTTCCAGGGGTCATTAAGCATATTCTTGAGGCGTTTAACATTTTGCAAAATCAATGTGGCTCTCTTATATGTGGCAAATCTTCTGGCAAAGCCCAGTGTCAATACATTGGGGTCAAGAAGTACTCCTGAAGCAATAACTATCTGTGTGTCTGCCACATCATCGTGCCATCTTCTTCTTGCCCTTTCCCGGATGTTTGTTATTAATTTCATCTTTAGCCAGGAATGGATATTCCATAGTTCTTCACCCGGGATATCATAGATAAGTTTCCAAATGTCGCGGTCGTCGTGGTCTGCTAACCAGTTGCCCCCCAAATATTTGTCAAAAAGGAGCTGCATCTTCGGCTCAATCCAGGTAGGGATGTGAATCCCATTCGTAATGTAATCTATGGCTTTTTTCTCCTCCGGAATATCCGGCCAGAGAGATTTCCACATCCTTTTTGCAACTTCTCCATGTTTTTTACTTACGCCGTTGTGATAGGCAGACATTCTGAGCGCGAAAGCAGTCATATTAAATCCTGCATTTGGCGCTTCCGGGTTAATTCCCAGGTTGAAAAAGGCATCCCGATCTAATCCCAACACAGGCAAATAGGTACTAAAATACTTTTCCATCAAGGGAAAAGGGAACACGTCATGACCTGCCGGTACCGGGGTGTGGGTGGTAAATACGGTCGTTGCCTTTACCTGATCAAGGGCATCCTGGTATTTCATGCCGTCTTCAACCCTTTCTCTGATTCTTTCAAGGATGGCAAAGGCCGGATGACCTTCGTTTAAATGGAGGACGGAGTGTTTTATACCAAGGGTATTAAGCACCTGCGCACCGCCTATTCCCAGGATAATTTCCTGTCTTAAGCGATGTTCCTGCCCCCCGATGTATAAATGGTCTGATATATTACGGTTCCATGGGTCATTCACATCTGTGTCCGTATCCATCAGATACAGGGATACCTTGCCAACCTGAGCCTTCCAGACTTCAACATATACAGGAGGGTCGATAAAAGGCACTTTGACTACCAAACGATTTCCTTTGCTATCGAATATACGGCAAATTGGGGCATTTTCCCTGTCGAGTATTTCGCTTTCATTTTCCTGCCATCCATCAGGCCTGATTCGTTGCTTCAAATATCCGCCGGGATACATAAATCCAACCGCTACCAAAGGCACTTTAAGATCGCTACATTCCTTTATAAAGTCTCCTGCAAGAAAACCGAGACCTCCGGCATAAAAAGGAAGGGAATGGTGAAGACCGTATTCAGCGGAAAAATAGGCGATAGACGACATGTCAGGATCGGAAATATTATGAGAGAACCAGCCGCTGTTTGTAGTCATATCGGATTTATATCGCGCCATAACTGCATCGTAATGCATGAGGAACTCCTGATCACGCACGATTTCATTCAGGATTTTTCTATCAACTTCATGAAGTGTTTTTACAGGGTTGTGTATGCTTATCTTCCATACGGCGCGATCGAGCATCTTAAAAAGCATTCTTGCCTCGGGATGCCAGCTCCACCAGAGATTGTATGCTAATTCAACAAGACCTGAAATCCTATCCGGGATATGCTTAAATTTATCTTGAATCTGATCTGTCATGTTTACCAGTGCGATCGATCACTTCAGCCGGTGCCTCAGCCGCCAATTCAATCGGATCGCGTAGCCTCCTCAATTCGTGGTTTTGAAAATTTCGCCTTTGCAATCGCAGGACAAGTCACTTCTTTTTCTTTCGGCAGGCGATTTTTAAGAAATTCAAAGGCAGTTTGAACATTGTCCACACGATGGATAAGATTCAGATCTTCTGCATCGATCATCCCGTGCTTCACGAGGGAGTCGAAATTGATCACTTCTTTCCAGTATTCCGAGCCGTAGAGAAGAATGAGAATATCCCGGTCAATCTTTTCCGTTTGTGCAAGCGTTAGCATTTCCATAAACTCGTCCAGAGTGCCGAACCCTCCAGGAAACACAATAAGCGCCCGCGCCAGATGCGAAAACCATAGTTTGCGCATGAAAAAGTAGTGAAACTCAAATAAGAGCGATGGAGTGACGTAGGGGTTAGGACGCTGTTCGTGAGGCAGACCAATATTGAATCCGATAGTGCTGCCGCCTGCATCCGCAGCGCCCCGATTCGCTGCCTCCATAATACCACCTCCTCCGCCAGAACAGATCACAAATCGTTTGGAACTGGAAAGACCGTTTGACCATTCGGTCAGGAGTCGTGCCAATAAGCGCGCGTCTTTGTAGTACTGTCCGAACGACCCGTCTTCCTTCATTCTGGCAGATCCGAAAAAAACAATTGTGTCATGAATCCCCTCGCGCCGAAGACGATAAAGAGGCTCAAGATACTCGGCGAGAATGCGAAGGGGTCTGCCATCGTCGCTGTCAAGAAATACCTGGTTATGATAAGCTGGTTCAACAGCAATCGGTCTTTCAGGATGATTCATAGTTTCTCCTCGGTTAGCCAAAGGTCAGGACACATGTTTGTTTTCGAAAATAAAATGCTTCCTGCAACAGACCTTCTTAATATTTTCTGAAGAACATCCCGCTTCCCAGTATCTCAAGCATTTCTTCCGTAATCTCTTCCTGTCTGATATACATCTGCACAGAATTAAGGTTCAATAGCTGTCTTTTTAAAGTTTCTGATGCACCGTCCATGCTTTTCAGCCGATACCAGTTCTCACTTCTGAGCGACTCCATAAAACACCGGTAAAGACTGATGAATAAGAATTCCTCCAGGATTTTATTGAAAATAATCTTTGGTTTAAGGTACGTAAGCGGCGGAATTCTGGTTGGACTTAAAGCGCTTACTTTATTAATATCAGGGGGGAGGATTTGTTCAACAGAAATCTCGGCCTTTTTTTCAAAAATAGACGTGAAGACGAGGGTAAGATTATAGTACTCTTCTTTACTGTATTTATTCATTATTTTCGAAACGGTCTCTTTTAAGGCCGGCCGTATTCCGTTAATACTCGATACGGAATCGCTGTAATCTTCATAAGGTACGTGCTTTAAGTCAAAAGACGACTTTAGCCTCTTCCCTATAACAAACAGGATATCATCGCCGGTAATTAACCCGGAAACAACATCAACCATTTTTTCATTAAAAGGACCGCATAACCCCTGTGATGAACCGAAGGCTGCGATAATTCTTTTCCCTTTGCCTTGCTCTTTTAATGATATTTCCGGGTAATGCGTTATAATATCGGCCATAGCAAGAAGCAGATTATTCTCATATGTCCTTATATTTTGAACAAGATCCTCCGTCCTCCTCATCGTGACTCCCGCGTATGCCTTCATAGCGTCCACGATATCTTCTATGGTATATAAGGCTTTTATCTTTTTTTCAATATCCAGAGAAGAAGGCACGTTTAAGCCCTTTCTTTTAAAATAAAATCCTTTACTGTTTCCAAGTCCTTTTTCCCGAGCAAACCCTCGCGATTCATGTGATTTATCATCTCCGGGAATGCGGTTTTTATCTTATTGATTAGTTCCTTGCTCACTTTTTCCACCAAGTCAATTGCAACATTATCGAGTATACCTGATTCTAAAATTACAAAGCTTAATACCTCATCCTCAAGGGTGAGTGGATGAAACTGTGGCTGTTTTAGAATTTCCCTTAATCGTTCGCCGCGTCTGATGAGCTTCGAGGTTTCATCTTCCAAATGCGCTCCAAACTTGGTAAACACTTCCACTTCAATGAATCTTGAATAGTCTATTTTCAGCCTTTCGGCCACGACTTTCATTGCTTCTACCTGAGCCTTTCCTCCTATTCGTGATACAGATTTACTGACATCCACTGCGGGCCGGATACCTTTGTTGAACAGTAAAGTATCCAGATACATTTGACCATCCGTTATCGAGATCAGGTTTGTGGGGATATAGGACGATATCCTGCCCTGCTGAGTTTCCACTATCGGGAGAGCAGTAATGGAACCGCCGCCGTTCTTTTGATTGAGTTTCGCAGATCGCTCAAGAAGCCTTGAGTGTATAAAAAATATATCACCGGGATATGCCTCTCTCCCTGGCGGTCTCTTCAGTAAAAGGCTCAATGAACGATACGCATCAGCATGCTTTGTAAGGTCGTCATAAATGATTAAGACATCCTTCCCTTTATCGAGAAAATACTCGGCAATGGCTGTGGCGCTGTAAGGCGCAATATACTGAAGGCCAGGAGAGTTGGATGCATCGGCAATGACAAATATGGTCTTGGAGAAATCACCGTATCTTTTTATTTCTTCAATGAGCTTTAAGACATGCGACTTCTTCTGTCCTATGACCACATACACAGAGATTACATGAGAGTTTTTTTGATTGATAACGGTGTCCACTGCTATTGACGTCTTACCTGTCGAAGGGTCGCCAATGATTAATTCTCTTTGCCCTTTACCTATGGCAAGCATGGAATCAATGACTTTTATACCGGTATAAAGAGGTTCCGTAATAAACTCTCTTTGTGACAGGGAAGGTGCTTCTCTTTCTACCGGGCAGGACGTAGTTTGCTCTAATTTTGGTCCGTTATCTATGGGATTACCGAGGGCATCCAATACCCTTCCGAAAAGCTCTTCACTTACCTTTACAGAGGCAATTTGTTCGGTTTTATATCCTTTGTCGCCAGCCCTTATTCCATTGCAGTCAGTAAGCAACACGACACCAATACTATCAACATCGAGATCAAATACTATACCCTCATCACCGCTTTCAAACTTTATTAGCTCGTAGAGTTTCGCATCCCTTAGACCAGCGAGGCGCACAATGCCGTCTCCTACGGCCAGCACTTTTCCCTCTTCAGTAATCCCGATAGAGAACCTGCTGGTTCCGGCTCTTTCTTTTACTTTTTCAAAAAAAGCGGTTAATGCTTTTTCCATTTTCTGTTTAAGCTTATTCTCCGGGTGGCACGGACAAACTTGTTTATCCGTGATTGCTTAAATGCATATGCGGGTTTGAACATACCGCACGGACAAACAAGTTTGTCCGTGCCACCCTGTTTATATCTTTTCACAATACCCCAAAAATTCCCTTCTCTGACTTGTGCGCAAAAACAAGCCCTGCGAAGAGAGGGAAGATGGGTGGTTATCTTTGTTTACGCTATGCGGCGCTAAGTAATTTCTTTCAGTCTTGATGCGAGTGCATTCACCTGACCAGCCAGCGAAGAATCGTAAATCATATCGCAGGCCTTCACTCTTAACCCAGCGATAAGGGCCTTATCAACCGTGGTATTAATATTCACTTTTTTTGCAATGTGCGATTCAAGATTTTCCTGAAATATTTTTACTTCATCCGTTTTTAATGGATATGCGCTTACAATGTCTATATTTAATGTTTCGCTTTTCTCCTTTATTTTTGAAATACCAGAAACAATTTCGCCGTTCTCTTTCATGAGTTTTCTCAATATGGCCTTGTGAAGGTCTTCGTCTGAGATGTCTCCCAAAAGGTTTGATGCAAAAACGGAGACAAGCTCAATGGTTTTATTTTTCAACTCCGCCTCTACCCTTCTTTTTTCTGCATCAAACAGGGCCTTTTCTTTTTCGATTATCTTAGCTGCGTCTTTCTCAGCCTCACGCAGTAACTTATTTCTATCTTTAAGAGCTTCCTCCTTCGTCTGTTCGAGCATCTGGTTTTGAAGTTCCTTTAACTTTTCCAGCTCTTTCTCATGTTTTTCCTTAAGCTCTTGCGCCTCTTTTTTTGTCTTTTCAGCATCCCCGACAGTTTTTGCTATAAGCCCCCGACGCTTTTCAATAATTTCCCGTACAGGCTTATATAATATCCTTTTCAGGATAAACAACAGGACAACAAAGTTTATTATCTGAAATAGCAGTGTCCAGATATTGAATTTCATTTTAAAATATACCCGATAAGAGGATTTGCAAAAAGGACAATCAGTGCAATAACAAATGCATATATGGCAATGGACTCTATCAATGCCATCCCAACAAAAAGTGCTCTCATAATCTTATCCGACGCCTCAGGTTGTCTTGCTATTGCGTCAAGCGCCTCGGTAAGCGCCTTTCCCAGTGCCCTTGCCGGGCCATATCCACCAATAGCCATAACAAGAGCTGCGGCTATTATAGAAACAGAAATAACTACGGTTTTAGCATCCATATCAAGCCTCCTTTTCAGATTTCGCCCTCATACCCCCGGCAATAAATACGAGTGTTAAAACACCAAATATATATGCCTGTATAAGGCTAATAATAATATGTAATAAACTAAACGGGATCGGCACCAGTAATCCGACTATCCCGAGAAGTATTATGGCAATCATATCACCGCTTAACATATTTCCAAAGAGCCTGACGGCAAGCGCAACAGTCCTTGTAACCTCTGCTATAAGATGGAAAGGAAGCAGTATCCATGTTGGCTCTTTATAGTGGATGAGATATCCTTTCAGTCCTTGTGTTGCTATCCCAACGACATGGGTCATTGAAAAAGATATTAATGCAAATGCGAATGTTGTATTGAGATCAGCGGTAGGGGTTTTCAACCCTGGTATTAAACCGGCCAGATTAGAGAAACCGATCAGGAACCATAGTGTTCCCAGCACAGGAACGACGAGCCATGGATCCAGCGGCAAGATATCCTTTATCGTTTTTTCGATGGCCTCGAAGATAGCTTCCAAGATCTCCTGGAAAAAAGACGGCTTTACAGAGAGTTTCCTTGTTGAGAGATAGCAAACCGTTATGATAGCCGCCATGACAATCCATGTGGTAATAACTGTGTCCGTAATCTGAACTGGGCCAATTGAAAAAATAGTTTCGGGGAAAATATTAAATATTTTCATTGCTGAGGTTTCCTGATGAACAAATACCAGACATTATAAATACCAACGGCTATGCCAATGATAATAAGTGTTATCGTCCATGAGATACCTTCTCCGTGCATTTTTTTATCCAGATACTTTCCAAGATAAGCGCCGCCGACTACCGGGATAACAAAAACCCATCCTCCAACACCAAGGAGGTTGGCGTAGCGCCAGAAATTCGATTTCTCTCTTCGCGCGTTCAGCAGTTCCTTTGCGGATTTCCCGATATCTCTGGAGAACTTTTTGTTTTCCATCAAGTCCTTCCTTTAATTAGGTTGGGTTTTAAAAGACAAAACCCAACCTAATTTAAAAACTAAATTGTTACCTTTTAATCAATTTTATCGTCTTTTCCATAAACGATCTTTCGATTCCCTCAAACATCCCACGAAAAGCCATTTCAGATTGATCCCTTTTGGCAAGGGTGTTTTCAATGATTTCCGCAAGCTTTTCAGCGTCGTCGCTTTCGAATACCTCTCGTGATGTTATCGTTACTGTCCCTTCCCTTACGCTCAATATTCCTTCATCAACAGCAAGGAAAATTTCCTTGCCGTTTATATCTGTATAATACACCAGGGAGGGCACAAGGATGGTCAGAAAATTCGTGTGTCCCTTTAAAATACCGAAAAAACCTGTCTCGTCTTTCAATCTGATATATGTTATGTCTTTTTTTGCGATCTTTGCAGGAGTAACTATATTTAATATAAAGGATGCCTTGTTCACCTTATCTCACCCATATCGCCGATCATAAAAAGTGCATTCTCAGATGCATCATCCATTTTCCCTGAAAGGATCGTCTCGCAACCGTCAAGGGTCTTACTGAGCGGTACGTGCTTCCCTTTTCTGCCCGTAAATTCTTCTGTGAGAAAAAAAGGCTGCGTAAGGAACATCTCAAGCCTCCTGGCCCTCTTCACAATAAGCCTGTCTGCCTGAGAAAGCTCTTCTATCCCCAACATAGCAATAATATCAAGGAGTTCTTTGTACCTCGAAAGGTGCTCTTTTACATTTCTTGAGATTCCATAGTGTCTTTCCCCGACATCTTCAGGGCTAAGGAATTTTGAGGTTGAAAGCAGGGGGTCAATGGCCGGGTAAAGCCCTTTTGACGCGATTTCACGAGAAAGAACGACTGTTGTGTCGAGATGGGGAAAGACATTTGCCACGGCCGGGTCTGTAATATCGTCGGCCGGCACATATATTGCCTGCACAGAAGTAATAGAACCTCTTTTTGTTGATACGATTCTTTCCTCCACTTCGGCAATCTCAGAAAGGAGGGTCGGCTGATAACCCACCCGTGAGGAAAGCCTTCCCAAAAGGACAGAGACCTCGTTCCCTGCCTGAATAAACCGATAGATATTATCCATTAAGAAAAGGATATCGCTTCCCATTTCATCTCTGAAGAATTCCGCCAGGGCAATTGCTGTTAACGGGGTTCTAAACCGTGTCCCGGGAGATTCGCACATCTGGCCGAATACGAGTATTGCGTTACCTAAGATATTCTGCTTTTCCATCTCTTTCCAAAGTTCATGACCTTCCCGCACTCTTTCCCCGACTCCGCAAAATATGGATGTTCCTGAATAAACCTTCGCTATTTTGTAAATGAATTCCATAAGCAATACAGTCTTTCCAACTCCGGCGCCTCCAAAAAGACCAATTTTACCACCTTTGGGAAATGGAGACAGGAGGTCTATGATCTTTATACCGGTCTCAAGGATGCCTGAAGCCGGTATCTGTTCTTCAAGAGCAGGAGATGTTTTATGAATGGGTATCAGATTATATTTTTCAAGCGGCGGCTTACCGTCTATCGGCTCACCAAAGACATTGAATGCCCTTCCCAGGCAATTCTTGCCGGCAGGAATTTTGAGCGAACTGCCTGAAGGGATGACAGGCAAGCCTCTTTTCAGACCCTGCGTAAACCCAAGCGCAATAGCTTTCACAACGGTGCTGCTTATGTGGTCATGGACCTCGACGACGATATTTGTCCCGTCCGTTTTCTTTACAACAAGGGAATCATTAATGTTGGGAAGCCCTTCGTCGAAC
The DNA here is from genome assembly GCA_013360945.1 of Candidatus Brocadia sp. Taxonomy (GTDB): domain Bacteria; phylum Planctomycetota; class Brocadiia; order Brocadiales; family Brocadiaceae; genus Brocadia. Next base: position 4,169 of record JABWAQ010000086.1, on the reverse strand, counting down.
TCAATCTCAATAACATCTCCGTGGATAGCGATTATAACACCCTTCATAGTCGCAATCATATCATATGAACGCTGACTTTCAAATATTTTTCGGTGAAATGAATGCCGGGGTCTTAATTCAATCAGGCAACTGACTTATTGAAAGTGTTATGTCTGAAATGGTATTATAATATTTTGCTCTTAATTTAAAAGGATGATATCATGGACAGATGCAACAATGAGATTATTGAACAAAAGAGCTCCTTGGATACTAACCCGAACGAGCCGGAAATGGCCGAAGTGGCATGGCACGCCTTGCCACGACAAAAAACATTTTTGCTGAATATGTCAAAAGATTTTTCACAAGGCTCTAACTGGAGAGACATAAAATTATGAAAATAAAGGATATTATGGACCCGTCACCAAATCTCATCCGAACTTCCAATACCTTTGAACATCTCATAAAAGTGCTGGACGAGGTCAAATACCACGTTATCTTTGTCGTCGATAAAGAGGATAAGCTGGCAGGCATTGTAACAGAAGGGGACATCATAAAAGTTCTCATCCCGAAGTATATACGTATGGATGAATCGCTCATCTCGGTAATGGACGTAAATTGTTTTGAAAGGAAATGCATAGAAAACAGAAATTTAACCATCAACAAAATTATGTCAACAACAACTTTTACGGTAAATGAAGAAGATCCCATAATCAAAGCAGCCGCACTCATGGTTGTAAACAAGATACATAACCTTCCCGTAGTGAAAGAAGGGAAAGTAATAGGAATTGTTTCACGATTAACCCTGATAAAACATATAACAAAAATCCTTTCTGAATATTAATCAGGAAACAGGACTCAAATTCTCTCAAAAAGGAAAACAAACCCATGATCTTCTGGATTACCACCGCCATCTTTATTATATCCTACGGATTAATTGTCTCTGAAAAACTCGACAAAACAAAGGTTGCACCCATTGGCGATCCGCCCAATATCATGATTGCCAGCAAAGTACAACTTACCTTTATGGATTTTATCTGTCATATGGCCCCGGCGATCTTCTTTGTTTTTTCATTTTTTGTCCTGACCATAAAACTCCTCTTTTGCAGAAAACTTTATATCAAAGAAGAGACCCGGCAAAAGATACTCTCCATAGACGAATATAATCTCATTAAAAATTCTACCCTGTTAATAAAGTCACTTAGTGTGCTGGGAATGGTCATTCTGGGATTTACCCTGCATGGCATACTCCACTACGAACCCGCAACAATTGCCATTCTGGGGGCTGCCATCTTGCTCATTATATCAAAAGAAGACCCCCACCATGTGTTGAGAGCATTGGAATGGCCAACACTCTTCTTTTTTATTGGTCTGTTTATTATCGTAGGCGGTGTCGTTAAGGTGGGTTTAATCTCAAAACTCTCCGAAGGTATGATTTCACTGACAAAGCCGAATGCAGAAAATATGTTTGTTACCGCGATTACTACCCTATGGTTTTCTGCTATCAGTTCGGCAATTATTGACAACATTCCGTTTGTAGCAAGCATGATCCCCCTGGTCACGGGTACGGCCCATGCAATATTACCTGCTGCTTCCGATGTCAAATTGATTATCCAACACTCAGCCCTTATGCCTGTATGGTGGTCTTTAGCGCCAGGGGCTTGTCTTGGCGGGAATGGTACCCCCGTTGGGGCATCTGCCAATGTCATTGCCATCGGCCTTTCAGAAAAGGCGGGATACCCCATATCGTTCAAAAAATTTCTTGTTTATGCAATACCGATCACCCTGGAAACGATTTTCATATCGACTGTTTATATTTGGTTAAGATACTACCTATTCGTAAAAGCGTAGGAATCGGCATCAATTTCATGGGATTTTGAAACTTTTTAGATTTTGGGTAAAACACGCCGTTAAACGTCCCCGGCTGATGAACAAAGGCGTTGAATTTGGTCGCGTATTTCGATATCCGCCACAACCACCAGCACATCGCCCACTTTTAAGATTGTATCACCGTCCGGGATTAAAATTTTTCTACCTCTCCTGATAGTTGCGATAATTGCCTCCCGGGGCCAAACCACCTCCCGGATGGGTTTGTTCGTGCAGGGCGCCCCGGACTCAACCGTAATTTTTTCTACGTTTACACCACCAACGTCACTGAGGTGTACTTGGTGTGCACGATGCCGAACTTGCTCACGGCGAGTTAATGCCAGGTCATAAGCGCGCACTATGTCCGTACTGCTCAACAAACCTACTAAATAACGAGGATTCTTGCGTAACACCACCGGCAAACTGTCCAGATCACGGATCCCCATGCGGCGCAATGCCACGCCAATCGTTTCATCAGGATTTGCAACAAGCAAATCTCTCGTACAACTTTCACCAACTGTGCGATTTTTGATATTAACATCATTCTGTATACGCTCAATGTCCTGAACCGTAAGAATTCCGGAGAGTTCCCCGGTTTCGTTCAGCACCGGCAGGCTATGATGTCGTGTCTGCAGAAGTAAATCAGATGCCATCCCTAACGAATCGGCCTCACGCAACGTAATGACCTTCTTCTCCATTATCTCATCAACCATAATTGACTCCAGTATATCCACAACGCGTCCGTGTTCCAGACGTATACCTTTACGAGCCAGTCCAAAGGTATACACAGAATCACGTTGAAAATACCTGGAAATGAAGAGGCTGATCGTAACAGCAAACATTAAAGGTAAAATAATCCTATAATTGTTGGTCATTTCAAAGAGGAGGATAATCGCTGTGATTGGTGCATGTACAGCTCCGGCAAGAACGGCTGCCATTCCCACCATAGCAAACGCAGGCGGAGCAATGTTGAGGGCAGGAAAAAACTGTTGAACAATGAGTCCATAAGCGCCACCCAACGTCGCTCCCAGAAAAAGAGACGGGGCAAATACACCCCCAAAAAAACCTCCCCCAATACTTATCGGGGTTAGGACAAGCTTCGCCATCAGCAATAAGAGCAAAAGATTTAATGTCGGTGGTTTTGCATCGAGAATATTTTCAATCGTCTCGTATCCTTCGCCAAACATCTGGGGCAGATAAATTCCCACAAGACCGACAATAAGACCGGCAATTGCAGTCTTCAGCCAGCGCGGTATGTTCCATCGGTTAAAAATATCGCGGGCAGCATACAGGAAACGAATGTAAATTGCCGAAACGGGTCCTGACATTACCCCTAATCCCAAATAGAAGGGTAATTCCCATGCTGAATGAAATGCATATGCAGGAACATGGAATGCGGGCTCGGTACCCGACATGGCCTGTGTGAACACCGATGACACCACTGCCGCCAGGGTTATAACTCCAAACGCCTTGCTGCTCAATTCTCCGATAATTATTTCCAGTGCGAAAAAGACGCCTGCAATCGGGGCATTGAAGGCAGCGGCAATTCCACCAGCCGCACCCGCTGCAACGAGTGCGCGTATCCGATCATCAGAAAAACGCAGGAGTTGCCCGAACATTGAGCCAAGATTTGATCCAATTTGCACAGAAGGGTCCTCTGGGCCGACAGATGCACCGGATCCGATGGATAGTGATGCTGCGATTGTTTTTGCCGGTAAAAGCCGATAGCAAAGCCTCCCCCCTGCTAATGCCACGGCCTCCATAACACCTGCAACTCCATGATAGCGATCCTCACGTAACGAAAAATGAACAATCAATCCTACGACAAGTCCGCCTATGAGCGGCATAACAGGCACAAGTATGAACGTCCAATGACCAAAAAATAACAAGGCGAATCCAAAACCATTGAAAATGCCCCAATGTGTCAGTGCAATCATCTTTTTAAAGAGCAATACACCTGAACCGCTGGTAATACCTACAAGTAGCGCCGCGCAGACCAGGACAACAGACCCTGACATTTCCCGGTAATTAATCCATTGCGCAATATATTTAGAAAAGATCTGCCTGAAAAATACTTTTATGCTTGCCAACAGATACATTTACTCAACCTCATAATGGGCAATTTGAATAACTACATAATGTTCGAAAATAAGTAGACCAGGGACAGTAATGGAACAGCGCTCGTTACCTATGCATTTGGTTTAATCCCAGAGGGGGTCGTCTTTGACGGGTGCATTCCCGATTTTTTGTAAATCTGGTTAACCTGGTAGGGTGGGCATCGCCCACCAAACATCTCGTTCACGTTGCCTATTTTTTGGTGGGCGATG
>JABWAQ010000011.1 GCA_013360945.1 Candidatus Brocadia sp. | reverse complement strand
AAAGTTAGGAAATTACAAACTGGGGTTACTGATAAATTTTCATGTTGTCAAACTAAAAGATGGAATAAAAAGGATAATCAATGGAACTTTGTGATCTTTATGTAAAACTTCGTGTTCTTTGTGGTTGTGCTTTTTTGGTTGCGGCTGTGCTGCGCTAGGTATGTTGTAAAGAAAAGGTAGCCGAAGGCCAGATTTATTTGCCTGCTGACAGCTCTTCGGAATAACGGGTGAATAATTAGTGATCCATTATGAGTAATGGAAAGAAGGTGTCTTCGTTTATACTTCCTTAATAGGTGACACGTTTATGAGAATAGCACTGTTTAATACTGTTGGTCTGATATCTTGCGACGGCGCCCATTTAATTTCAGCCCTGTTGAAACGAGGCGGTCATTCGGTAAAGAATATCTTGTTAGCAAGGCGTGGTAAAGGCATAAGACATGAACCGGATGAGATCGACCTGTTACATGAAATATTGAAGGACTGCGATCTTGTTATGTTTGCAGTTTATACGAGCTTTGTTGTCAGAGCGATACAAATCACAGAATTTGTTCATAAAAAATATCCTGGTATGAAGGTAATTTGGGGAGGACCCCATTGTATTTCTGCGCCGGAACTTAGTCTTAAATATGCCGATGGTGTGTGTTTTGCTGAAGGGGATGTGGCTATAGTCGATTTAGTAAACAAGATGGAGAGTGGTGCTGATTATTTAAATACACCAAACATGGCTTTTAAAGTGAATGGTTTATATAAGAAAAACAATATATTACCACCGTTACACGATATGGATAGTCTTCCATACTATGATTACGATTTAGATAATCAATTCATATTTGGACGTGAGATTTTACCGATGACAGGCGAAAATTGCAGGGAAAACTACACAACATATCCGTTCAGCAGTCCAACCTTCCATATAATAACATCCAGGGGATGCCCATACCAGTGTACATATTGTGCCAATGTTAGGCATATTAGCCTGTACGGTCATATCCCTATACGATTTATGAGTGTTAACCGGGTGATTTGCGAATTAGAATATACGATCAAGCGCCTCGGTTTTATCCAACAAGCATCTTTTTCAGACGATGATTTCTTACTGAGAGACAATAAACAATTAGAGGATTTCTCTAAACAATATAAAGAAAAAATAGATTTGCCATTTTCCTGTTGTGTGAGTGCAAATACCTTTCGCAAGGAGAAGCTTGAAATACTTTTAGATGCAGGTTTAAAAATTATTGAGTTAGGTGTACAATCAGGAAGCCAACGAGTTGTTGATGAGGTGTTTAAGCGTAAAATTAAAGTATCAAAGACAAAAGAAATTCTTCAACAAGTCGAACCCTATTTCAGGAGGTATGATTTAAAGGTTCTACTCGATTTTATCATCGATAATCCGTACGAAACGAAAGATGATATTATTCAGACGTACCAGTATATCATTGACGTTCCACCAGGGTCTGTGGAAGTGAATATGTTTTTCCTGGTTTTTTTCCCGGGTAGCCCCATCTATGAAAGGGCCATCAAGGATGGTATTATCAACGAAACATCTTTTGAAAAGACGGGAAGATCCTACGTAGTCAAAAGTCATGTTCAATATCAGAAGAATTATGAGACGGCATTGGTTGTACTTGCCCTACTTCTGAACCGGCGACTACGACTACAGCGATATTTTCCAAGGTTTGTTTTACGCACTTTGGGAAGCCGTCCTGTACGAAAAATTGCATCACTCCTGCCTTCAAAATTTTATATGGTTATAATAAAAGGTTGTCGCCCCTTAATCCATCAAAATGGAAGACATCTTTTGTTATTATGGCGCAGTCTTAAGATAATTTTCAGAGAAATTGTGAGAGGTGCGAATTCTTCGGAAAATGGCTAATACGAAAAATGTAAATTGTTTTGATCGGGATACAATTCTGCGTGATCTCATCAATATTATCGCAGAAACTTCTTATGACTGGGAAAATGGTTTTTCAGGTACTGTTGGAAAGGAAACACGCCTTATAGCGGATCTTGCCTTAACATCTATTCAGATAGTTCAACTCGTTATTGCTATAGAAAAGCACTTTCAAAGGCAGGGTTTACCCTTCCAGAAACTCTTTATGTCAGATACCCGGGATGTTGGTGATTTACGAGTGTTAGACCTGGCAGAGTTTTTATATACTCATCTCAATGCTCCATAATGGGCAAGTAATGTAAATTTAATGTCGTTGTAGAGGCGAAGCATTTGCTAAATTCTGTATATCTGATTTACAAGAAATCGGGAATGCACCCTATAAATGTATAGTAAACGCAAAAGGAAAGTTGTCATTGCGAGGGCGTTAGCCCGAAGCAATCTCAAGGGTGGGATTGCTTCGCTGTCGCTCGCAATGACTATTACATGTCAACTTATTTAAATTGTATAGGAATTTTCATTTTATTTATGCGTGTATCACAGGGTGGCACGGACAAACTCTGTTTGTCCGTGTTCGTCCTTAACTTGATTGATACGCCATCGTTGAGCTAGTCTGTTGATGATTGGTAATCGACTCATAAAAAATACGGGATTTGTCTTTGTCTCAGGGATGATTAGCAAAGTATTTTCCCTTATTTTTGTGGTTTATGCCGCCAGGACCCTTGGCGCGGGAAATTTTGGGATATATGCACTGATCGGGGCAGTGACGTTTCTGTTCTCGTATTTTGGGAACTTTGGTATAAGCCAGATGGCCATAAGGGAGATAGCCAGGGATAAATTAAAGGCAGAAGAACTATTTAACCACATCCTTTCCCTGAGGGTAAGCCTTGTGATTCTGGCATATCCCATTCTCGTGTTGGTAGTAAACTTTCTGGGATACAGGGAAGAAGTAAAATACCTTATCTACATAGCCGGCTTATCTGCCGTTTTTTCTACATTCTCGAGCTCTTTCAGGATCTTATATATAGCTTTTGAGAGGTTTAAGACGCCGTCACTTATCTTTATTCTGATATCCTTTTTAAGTAATCTGTCTAATATCTTCATCCTCTATCTTGGTTACGGTTTGAAGGGTATTGTTTGGATCTCATTTTTTGGTAGTTTATTAGGCGCGGTGATTTCGGGCATCTGGATAAGGAGGAGGTTTATGAAATACCGTTTTGCCTGTAACGTTTCTCTCTGGAAAGATTTGATGTCCCAATCTATGCCTTTTGCTATTCTTTCATTCTTTCAACAGGCAAATAGGTATATGAATATTTTTCTTCTTTCCAAACTTCCCGGGGCAATTCCCGGCGAGGCGGCGATGGGATATTATAATTCTCCCACCTCGGTATGTCAGACTGCCCTGATGCTTCCCAGCAGCTTTAGACAGGCGGCCCTTCCCACAGTGGCCTCCAATGCGGAAGATCTCAAATTGGTGGAAGGTATCATCGATGGGTCTACAAAATCACTCCTTATATTTGTTATATTTCCTTTGGTCATTGCCACAACATTTTTTCCTGGAGAGATTATTACCATCATCTTTGGCAAGGAATATCTGCCATCAATCCCCGCATTAACGATCCTTGGCTGGGCGTATGCGCTCCAGATCTTTAATGCCCCGGTTTCGGTAACCCTTTCCGCCTCCCGGTCGATAAAGCGGTTTATTCCATGGGCTGCCCTGATACTAGGTATTAATCTGACCCTTGCTGTACCATTAATCCTTTATTACAGCTTTATTGGCGCTGCGATGGCCTTTCTCGTTTCAAAGGTCTTTGAAACCGTATTGAGGAACTACCTCTTACAGACTCTCTGGGGAATAAAAAGGTTGAAGATACAGGAAATTGTGAGGATGGTTGCTCCCATGGCGGTAGTATTGATGGTACTGCAATTAGCTTATATGAATTCTGTCAGTCACGTATACCTTTTGATTTTAGCCGTAATTTTGTATTCTGTTTGTATCTTTTTTTTCAAAGGATTCCGACAAAAAGTTATTACTCTCATCGGATTAAAGAGTGGTGCCCTGTCGAAGGAGGATGGGAATAGATGAAGGATTTTAAAAGAATAGGGATAATTTCACTGTTAATTTTAGGTGTTTTTTTACTAGCGGTAATTTTTTACCACAAAGTTGATGAGACTAAACTCTTCCGGGTAGTGAAGCTTGGTTCCCAGAAACAACCACCCCAAAGGATGCAGTATAAAGAACGGTTTTCACATGACCCACTCAATACAAATAACAATTCAAGCACGTTGGCAAAGACACCCTGGCCTATGTTTCGTCACGATCCTATGCATACAGGGAGAAGTCCGGTAAAAGGGCCGGAAATCCCTACTTTTCAGTGGGAATTTCCTACAAACGGGGCAATAGAATCATCTCCGGCTATTGGTCCTGATGGTACTGTCTATGTTGGCTCTCACGATTTTCATCTTTATGCCTTTACCCCTTCGGGAATCCTGAAATGGAAATTTCCTACACTCGGGCTTATAAGGAGTTCTCCTGCTGTTGCTGCCGATGGGACTATTTATGTAGGGTCATTTGACGGGAATTTATATGCCATTACCCCGGAAGGAAAGACGAAGTGGAGTTATTATGCAGGAGCCCCTATCCTCTCCTCCCCTACTCTGGCGCCAAATGAGACAATACTGATTGCATCTGGAGGTCCTAAAGATGGTACACTCCATGCAGTTACATTTCAAGGAGATCGTAAGTGGAAAGTGTCGCTTGATGGCACCGTCAGTATTTCGTCGCCAACCATAGCAAGCGACGGAACGATTTATCAGATTTCCTACTCCGGAAATTTATATGCCATAGAGCTTCAGGGAGGGATTAAATGGCAAATCAAAATAGAGGAGAGTAAGGGTATCAGAACAACGCCCGCAGTTTCGGAAGATGGAACTATCTATTTTGGAGCACGCAACGGAAAATTTTATGCAGTAGATCCGGATGGATCGGTAAAGTGGTCTTTTACATCTGATGGTGATATACGGTCTTCTGCTGCAATAGCAAAGGACGGTACGATTTATTTTGGTTCATATGATCATCATCTCTATGCATTAGATCCAGATGGACGACTCAAGTGGAAGTTTAAGGCAAGAGGTCCTGTTGAAGTTTCACCGTGTGTTGATAGCGATAAGGTTGTATATTTTTCTGCCCTGGCTGACCAATTTTATGCTGTGAATCCGGACGGTACACAAAAATGGAGTTTTAAAAGGGGGGTTATTTACACCTCTCCGGTAATTGGACCTGATGGAACAATTTATGATGCCGGGGACTACGCCGTCCGGGCGGTAGGTGAATTCTTTCCTGGTATAAACATATCTTTAGATGGGCAGACCCTCAAGGCAACCCTGTCAAACAGGGGAAATACTCCTAGAACCGTTGATGCGAAGATTTGGTCAAGGAATAGCAAGGGAGAAGAAACTCCATTGTGGTCTGAGACGGTAAGCATCCAGGCGTCTGGAAATATTGATAAGGCAATTGGTTTTAATAAGAATGATTCTGTAATTGTTGGCGCCCGACTCCTCGATCCCGCGGATGGAGAACTGTTGAGTGAGAAATACCTGTTTATCAACGACGTCAAAGATGAATAACCTTATCATGATAAGCCTGGATTGTGTAAGGCGGGAGGCAATTCGTTGCTACCATAGTTCTTTCCCATCCTACTTTCATAACGAAATTCCTTTTGCACGTCTGAGAGGCATGGGAAAGTTGAAGCGGTTCTATGCGCCTATTATTGACCCAATTATCAAGCGTTTCATTAAACCCGGCACACTGCACATCGATCGTATTGCCACTGATGGGATCCTCTTTTCCCAGGCCGTCTCACAGGCGCCTTATACGCCAGCTTCCCATGCATCCATCTTTACAGGACTAAATCCTTTCAATCATGGGATACGGCAATTTATCGGATTTAAAATAAATCCAAAGGCAATGACACTGGCAGAGAGATTGAAGCGGGACGGATTTCAAACAGGAGGATTTGTAGGTTCGAATGCTATGGGTGAGATTTACGGCCTTCATAGGGGGTTTGACATCTATGATTCCGATTCTAACCAATCAATTGGTAAGGTAGGCAATTTGAAACTCTTTCGAAGAGACCACAAAGAGGTAACAGAAAAGGCATTGCAATGGATGAGCAAGACTGATGGCAGATTCTTTCTTTTTGTTCATTATTTTGATGTTCATGAGACTAGTGAGCATCCAATAACCTATCAACCGTTGTATCAAATCTTAAAGATGAAAGAAGTGGATCAAAGCGTTAGGAGAATAACACAGTTTTTGATAGATAAGGTGTTATATGACGATACCGTTATCGTTATATTGTCTGATCATGGAAATGATTTCGGTATCCACGAGCCTGGCCACAGGGAGTACTTATATGATACCACCTTGCTTGTCCCCCTGATTATCAAAGCGGACAGATCATTCAGTGGTTTGCGGATTAGCCGGCAAGTCCGGCTTATTGACGTGATGCCGACGGTGTTAGAACTGCTTGGTTTACCGATTGATAATTCGGAGGATTGTGAGCAGATGGAGGGTATCAGCCTTCTTCCGTTGTGCAGAGGACAATATCAGGAAGAACTTCCGGCTTATAGTGAGACTTGCATAGAGTTATCAGATGAGCAATGGGAGATATTAAAAAATAGTTATATGAGTTTGAGGTTTTCCGGTTGGAAGATTATCGTTGATAAAATAAATCACAAGAAATCCTTATATAATCTGAATACTGATCCTCTTGAGTGTAATGATGTGTATATGACGAATAGAGAAATGGCGGAGTTATTGACACATAAACTCGACAACCTCCTTACCCAACCGGCACAAACAAAGGATACTATGACTGAAGAGGAGATCAGTATGGTCAAAGAATCGCTGCGTGGATTAGGCTATCTTGATGGTGAAGCAGGGTAACTCTATACGATGGATGATAGAAGCGGCCAAATAAAAATCTCTGCTATTGTTCCGACGTACAACCGGGCATACATGGTGTCAGATACATTGCGAAGCTTGAAACGTCAAAGCTTACCGCAATATCTTTACGAAATAATTGTTGTGGATAATTATGTATCAAGCAATACCCGCGATGTTGTGGATCAAATCAATCGGGAAGGGGGGAAGGAAATTCTCTATGTATATGAGCCTCATTTAGGATTGCATAATGCCAGGCACAGGGGGGCACGGGTGTCAAGGGGTGAAATACTGGCTTATACCGATGATGACGCGATATGCGATGTGAATTGGTTATCCGCACTTTTGAAGGAATATCAATCGGATGAGATTGCATGTGTTGGGGGAAAAATTCTTCCGAAATGGGAAACCCCTCCTCCGGCATGGATGAGATTGTTTGAGCCCTGGACATTAAGCTTGTTGGATTACGGTGACGAACGTTTGGAGCTTGCATGGCCTCAAAACCCGTTTGGTTGTAACTTTTCTATCAGGAAGGAAACCTTGTTCAAGCTTGGAGGATTTAACCCGGAATGTGTGGGAAATAAATGGGTTGGTGATGGTGAGGCGGGACTCCTGAGGAGGCTTTATGGCAGAAAGTTCAAGGTCGTGTATGCGCCTGATGCTGTAGTTTGGCATATCATCCACTCAGAGAAGGCTTCACTTTCTGGAATGAAACTGAGATTGGCTAACTGCGGTGCCGCTCATTCGTGTGCCGATTACAAGATAAATAAATACAGACCTTACAAATTACTCTGGAGATCGGGCTTATTTATGATGCGGTACTTTAAACAGTACCTTTCGGGTATATGGAATAGGTTTATGAAAAAAGACGCCTTTTATTTAAGGGAATGTTGGAAGGACTACAATAAAAGCAGGGCCATCTATGAATTAAGACTGATTTTTGATAACGATTTAATAAAGCTGGTTTCTCGGGAGGATTGGATCAATGAAAAATAAGGTTGTTGTGATTGGTATAGATGGTGGGACATGGAAGGTAATTGATCCATTATTAAAAGAAGGCAAACTCCCCCATCTTGAAAAGATTATTAAAAAAGGCGTCAGAAGTTCAATGCATACAACAATTCCGTCCCAGACTGTTCCTGCGTGGCCTGCTTGCTATACGGGGGTGAATCCCGGAAAGCTTGGCATATACCATTTTTTAACAGATCCTCACAAGGATTATGATGAAGGAAGAACACAAACGGTTAATGATTTAAAGGTAAAAACCATATGGGATTATCTGACGGAGAATAATAAAACTGCATTAAGTATTTTTGTCCCCTTCACCTATCCTCCCTTAGAAATTAACGGAGCAATTGTAACACCGGTGAGAATTTTAAAAGAATTGGGTAAGGCAGAATTAATGACCTTTCCTCCCGAATTGTTTAAAGAACTTCAAAAAATTTCGGGAGTCAATATTGAAAAGATGGTGGAGCAAAAGATAAAAATAGAGAAAATGAAAGATGAGTTTACCCAGGACAATAAAATACGCGTTTTAGAAAAAATGAAAGATTTGTACATTTTTACCATTAAGAAAATACGGGAAGGGACTCTTTATTTGATGAAAAAATATAAATGGGATTTTCTTATGGTTGTTTTTACACCGGTGGATGTCCTTCAGCATCGATTCTGGCGATTTATGGATAAAGCACATCCAACGTATGATCCCGTCCTTGCTGATGTATTTGGAAAGGCTATCGCTGAAGGATATGCCGAAGTAGATCAGGCCATTGGGGAGATTCTGCAGGAAGCGGGAGATGATGTAAATCTGTTTATCGTCTCTGACCATGGATTTACCCCGGTTTGTAAATGGTTTTATCTGAATAGTTTTCTGAAAAGCATAGGATTGTTAAAGGTAAAAGATCGTGCTCCGTATAAACTGAGGATGAGAACATATCGTCTTCAAAAAATTCTGAATAGGTTTAAAATGGGATTTATTGCGAAGAGGCTTCCTCCCGGAGTAAAGAAACTGGGGGTTCCTCTACCCAGGAGAGATAAATTGGCTATTTCTGAGATGATAGACTGGAACAGTACCCGTGCGTATGCGACATCATTCGGTATTAATATTAATTTAAGAGGCAGAGAGCCCGATGGAATAGTTTCACCAGAAGAGTACGATTCCCTTATTCATGAAATAAGAACTCGTTTATACGAATTGAACGACCCGGACACAGGGCGCAAGATCATCTCAAAGGTTTTTACAAAGGAGGAATTGTATCAGGGACCTTATGTAGGGTCAGCACCGGATATACAGTTTTTATTATCGGAGTCCTATTATATGTTCAGCAAAAGCCTGGATAACGCGACTCTGTTCAGAGACATGGATCATAATAACTATGCCATAAATGCTCATCATATCAATTCAGAAGAAAGTTCTTACAACGCTATTTTCATGGCGTACGGGAAGCATATAAAACATACCGGCCTGAATACCACGCCCCGGATAGTGGATATTGTCCCTACCGTTTTGTATCTTATGGGTCTTCCTGTCCCTGATGAGTTGGATGGTAGACCCATAGCAGAAATACTCGATGAAGAATTTTTGAAAGCAAATAACATCGACTATCAGAAAATACACATTTATAAAGAGAGAGAAGAGCTTCTTCTTAGTAAGGAAGAAGAAGACAGGATGAAAGAACAGTTAAAAAATTTAGGATATATCGAATAGGATGTCCTGATATTCGGGAATTTCAAACCTGGTAGCCGCAGACTTCAGTCTGCGCAGGCTAAAGCCGTGCAGCAACATGAGTAGTTACCGTAGGCAACTTAATGTAAAAAGGAAGTGCGTCATGAATCAAAAGGTATTTCTTATCGGTATAGACGGGGGTACGTTTGATATAATCAACCCTCTTGTAGAAAAGGGTGATCTTCCAAACATATCGAGATTTATGAGAGAAGGAACCTGGGGCCATTTAACATCAACGCTTCCTCCTATGACATTTCCTGCCTGGCCCGCTTCTATAACAGGAGTTAATCCGGGAAAATTAGGAGTCAGTTATTTCATCAAGGATCTTCACAATTACGATCCGAGTGAGTTTGTGACAACAGCCGATATTAAAACAAAAAAAATCTGGCACTATTTAGGTGAGTATGGGAAGAAATCTATAATCATAAATATCCCTTATCTTTATCCCCCTGAGAAGATTAATGGAATTATGGCGTGTTATTTTAATTCGAGGGGTAGGGAGGACAATGTTCTTACCCACCCCCAGGAATTGGCCAAAGAGTTATCCGATGTAATAGACCTCGACAGATTGCTAAAAAGCAGAAAGGACTTTGCCCATATCAGCGAATTCTCAAAACATACGAACAGGTCGCAGAAAGAGTTTTGGTTAGACCGCCTGGTGAACTTTCATCGTACTGCTATAGAATACCTGAAAGAGGCAACCTTGTATCTGATGACGCATTATGATTGGGATTTTGTTATGGTGGTTTTTAATTCGAGTGACTTTGTACAACACAAACTCTGGTGTTATTCAGAGAAGGATCATCCTGCATACGATAAAGAGCTTGCGGGAAAATACGGGGATGTAATCAACGATTGTTACAAAAGAATAGATAAGGCCATTGGGACAATCGTTAATAAAATTGATAAGGATACAACCGTTCTGCTGATGTCTGATCATGGTTTTTCTTCATTGAAAATGAATTTTTATATAAATCAATGGTTAAAACAAAAGAACTTACTTTACTTCAAAGGGAAATATAAGATTGCTTTATGCAGAGTTTTATTATCACAAATCTTAACCAAATTGAGGATATCGAGGTTTGTTTCCTTGTTGCCTGAGAGGTTAAAAAATATGCAAATTCCAATTCTCTGGCGAAAGAGGAAGGCCTTTTCAGAAAGTGTTGATTGGAAAAGAACAAAAGCGTATGCACATTTGAACGGTATCAACATTAATTTAAAAGACCGGGAACCGCAGGGTATTGTAACCAGAGATGAATACAGGGATGTTGTTGACTTTATAAAAAAGGAATTATTTACCATCACGGACGATAATACGAAGCAACCGATACTATCCAAAGTTTATGAAAAGAATGAAATATACCATGGGCCTTATGCAGAACTGGCGACTGATCTTCAGTTTTTTTTTGATCCGCCTGTGTATGGCATAAGTACAGAACTTTTTTCAGATGACCGTCTTTTCAAGGTAATTGATAAAACTGAAAAGGTTACCGGGGCACATCAAAGCGCCACGCAAGGTATTTTTATTGCACACGGTAAAACTATAGGGCGTGAACAGAAGACTGACTCTCCCTCTATTATAGATATAACTCCAACCATTTTATATTTATTGGGTATCCCAATTCCTAATGAAATGGACGGGAGGGTCTTAACGGAGATATTGGAAAAGGAATTTCTGGATACGAATCCAGTCCGTTTTACTGATGATAGTGTGTTTGAAGAGGGTGTTACAAAATTGACAGAGGAATTTAGCGACGAGATGTTAGATAAAGTAAAAAGCGCATTACGAGACCTGGGGTATATTGATTGACGAAAAGGAATTTCATACATGTCAAAAATCATTGTGATTGGAATAGATTCGGCAACTTTTGATATCATAGAGCCGCTGGTGAATCAGGGGAAACTTCCGGTCTTTGCCAGATTCATGAAAGAGGGGGTTTGGGGGAGGCTTCGGTCAACGATCCCACCGGTAACACCGCCGGCATGGACGTCATTTATGACAGGTAAGAACCCCGGCAAGCATGGCATTTTTGACTTCTATGGATATACGACCAGTGGCTATGAGAGGCCTGTGATAAATTCGCAGTCCATTAAGTCAAAAACCCTGTGGAGGATATTGAGCGAAAAAGGCAAAACGGCAGGCGTTGTCAATGTCCCGTTAACGTATCCTCCGGAGGAGGTGAATGGGTATTTAATTCCCGGAATGCAGTATGCCTTTAACGTCGATAAGGGATTTACCTATCCGAAGGAACTGTTGTCTGAAATTGAAAAAAAATTTGGGAAATATGAAGTGATTTACGGAGACGAGAGGTCGCTTTACACAAATGAATTAGATCATTTTGTCTCTAAATGGAAAGAGATTACCAGGAAGCGGCAGGAAGTTATTCTCTATCTCCTTGATAAATATGAAACAGATTTTTTTATGGCGGTTTTTTATTCTATAGACCCGATTCAGCATCATTTTTGGAAATTTTATGACAGAAATCATCCGCAGTACGACAAAGAACTGGCCAAAAAATATGGGGATATAATTCCAGAGTTTTATCAGTTAATTGATGCAAATATTGGACAGATTCTCGATAAAGTAGATAAGAATACGACTGTGTTCGTCGTCTCTGATCATGGAGCCGGTTCCCATGCGGGCGGTTTTTTTGTCAACAAGTGGTTAATGAAAAAAAAGCTTCTGAAGATAAAAAAACGGTATTATCCACTCCTGTGGATAAGATGGCCTCATATCTTTTTTAAAATTATGAAAAGACTTGGTCATCCTGCCATCGCATGGACTATCCCCATGGATCTTTACAACCAATTGAAAAATAAAGTGGATCCAAGAGAAGGCATACGCCTGTCACAGATTATTGATTGGAAAAAGACAAAGGCGTATGCAGGCAATTACACAGAGCAGGGCATTTATATAAATCTCAAGGGAAGGGAAGTTGATGGAATTGTTGACAAAGATGAATACCCTGAATTGAAAGCCTCCATTGCTGATGCCTTATGCAATCTTATTGATCCGAAAACCAAAACGAAGGTAGTGGACACCGTTCTTGAAAAAGAGGAGGTTTATCATGGCCCGTACGGTGAGTTTGCCCCCGATTTGTTTGTTCTTATGAAAGGGGGAGACGTCCTTTTGCAAAAGGACATACATCGTGGAATATTTTCTCACAATCCTCATATTAGTGGTACACACAGAATGGATGGCATCTTCATAGCAAAGGGCGGCATGCTCAACGATTCTTTAGAATTAGAGAACCTGAATATCGTAGACATTGCCCCTACCATTCTCTATCTATTGGGTGTGGAAGTCCCTGAAGACATGGATGGCAGGGTTTTAAAGGAAATCATTAAAGATGATTTCCTGAAGCAGCATCCTGTTAAATACGGACATTCCTCTTCCCTTGCAAAACAAGAGGGATCATTTGACGAAGGCGATGCCAATGCAATAAGAGAAAAACTAAGAAATCTTGGTTATGCCTGACATTCTGAGAAAAAGGGATTTTTACTGTTGAAGACATTAAGGATCCGTTTAGATACCCGTCATGCTGTGAGTCTTTGTAGAATAATTCTGTGACTCTTGTATTTATTTTAAATTGAGGGCTTGAAGAGTTAATCATTTGATGGAGAAGCTCATTAAGATCAGGCAATATAAAGCAGGAGATGAAAAGAAACTTAACGATCTTTTCAATAAGATTTTTCATAAATCAAGGCCGCTTGAGAAGTGGAAATGGATGTATTGCGAAAATCCAGCCTCCAAAAATATTGCTGAGTGGGTTACGGTAGCAGAAAAGGATGACAAGATTGTCGGTCATTACGCCAGCTGGGCCGTAGATTTTAAAATCGGCGATCGGGTGGTGACGGCTGGCGAGCCAATCGACACGATGATTGATCCTGAAAATAAGGGTGGAATAGAACTCCTTGTTAACCTGATTAAAGAACATGCCAAAAACAATCAGGGTATTGCTGCGTTTGCCTTCGGTTTTCCGAATCAGGAGATTTATGAGATAGGGAAAAGATTGCTGGGATATGAAGACCTGGGTGTTATGATACAGTATTTCAAAAGGCTAGGCATCAGGGAAGCCATAAGAAGCCGGTTCCCTGGTTGCCCTTCTTTTATACTACAGCTTGCACACAATGCCTGCCGGATATTTTATTCCCTGACCCTCTCTCTGCAGAAAATAAAGGGAGACATCGGCCGTTCCATAAAAAGGGTTCACCATTTTGACGAAAGGGTTGACAAACTATGGGAACTCATCAGGTCCCGTTATGGTATCATGGCCGTCAGGAATCAGAGGTATCTCAATTGGCGATATGGCAAAGGACCATTCACCATTTTTATCGCGGAAAGAATGGGGATATTGGAAGGATATGTAGTTTTGAAGCTGGAAGGTGATGCGGTCAAATCCGGATTAATCATGGATTGCTTTGCCCTGGATGAAGCAATCCCCGCATTATTGCAAGCTGCGTTAAGATTTTTTATCGATCATGGGGCCGATTATGTTTTATGCGGTATTATACGGGAAGACCCCTTTATGGTACATCTCAAAAGGAGCGGATTTCGGGAGCATAAGGGTTTTCCGCCTATTCCAATAGTCTATGGCCTCCTTTCATCGGAAATAGACTCAGACTTTCTTAAGAATCCGGCCAACTGGCATTTTGCCTATGGTGATAAAGAAAGATAAAACAAATGCAACAATGATGATTTTCTATGAAGATATTGCATGTCCATGATCACTATCTGCCGTGTGGTGGTGCGGAGGTTTACTTTGCCGATATGGTTAAATCGCTTGAAGAGAAAGGGCATGAAAACGTTATTTTATACGCGGCAGAAAAAGACAATAAATATTGTGGTGGGGAACGAAAAGAATATTTTATTCCTCCTTCCTTTGGCTTCTTCAGCGCTCTTCCCTTGATGAAGAGAGTTAATACGATAATAAAGGAGGTAAATCCCGATATCATCCATATACAAGGCTTCCATGGTTACATAAGCCCCCTCGTTGTGATGGTTATGGGGAGAATGAGACCGACGATACATACGGCGCATGATGCAATGGCATTTTGTTTAAATCGCAAAAAAATTTACAAGAAGGAAAACAGCATTTGTACAAGAACAGTTGGTTGGAGATGTTTGACTTCAGGATGTTTGAGTCTTTTTGAAAGAGGAACATTCAGGTCGACCGTAAAGCATCTGGTCGTTCAAGAGCTTGAGATGAGCCAGTACCGCCGTTTTCATAAGATTATCGTTACCAGTAATTACATGAAGAAAGAATTAATACGGCACGGGGTGTCTCCTGAAAAAGTCGAAGTCCTTTATTGTTATTTGAATGCAGATAACGGGTGGGCACATTATAAACAGGAGGAAGAACGCAGCAACACGATTCTTTATGTTGGGAGAATTGAAGGAAATAAAGGTGTTGGAGAATTAATTGATATCTTAAGTATGGTGCAAGATATACCGTGGAAGGCAAAAATTGTCGGGTACGGCAATTATGAAAGTGAAGTACGGAAAAAAATAAACACCCTGGGGCTTTCAGACAAGATTGATATGATTGGATATGTACCACACAAAGATCTGGCACAGCACTATGCAGCTGCATCAGTGGTTGTTGTGCCATCGTACTACCCCGAGCCTTTTGGTCTGGTAGGGCTTGAAGCTATGTATTTTGGAAAACCCGTTGTTGCCTTTGATGTGGGAGGAATAAATGAATGGTTAAAGAACAACGAGACCGGTTTTCTCGTAGAATTCCCCAATAAAAAACTTTTTGCTGAGAGAGTTAAGCTTCTTTTACGAGATAATGCGTTGGCAAAGAAGTTTGGTGAAAATGGACGCGCAAGGGTGAAATCGTTTCTTTCGAAAGAAGGGCACATCAATAGATTGTTGCAAATATATCAAGAAGTCATAAATGAAAGGAGACTGAGACATCAAGTTAAAGGATAAAAGCGCTTATTCCTTTATCAACCCCAGTTGTGCCAGTATCGCAGATATACCCGCATCCTTTAGATAATTCGGGTCGTATGTCAGCATCTGCATAAGGTGTTCCCTTGCCCGTTGCTTATCCCCTTTTGTAAAATAGATCATCCCCATATTCTTGTGGGCGCTGGCATTTTTGGGATTATACCGGATGACCGTCAGAAACTCCTGCTGTGCCATATCCAATAACCCCCTCTGGCAATAGACTGCACCAAGATTGTTATGGGCATTGGCATGGTTGGGTTCCAGCCTCAACGCCTCTCTTAGCTCAAACATCGCCCTATCCAGGTCGCCTTTTTGCGTATATACAAATCCCAAATTGCTGTGTACTTCTGCATAATTATTATAAACCGACAATGCCTTTTGATATTGAGCAACGGCTTCATCCATCATGCCTTTTTTTATATACGCACTGCCGAGGTTATTAAAGACCTGGGGATTATACATGCCCTGGCTGATCGCTTTATTAAAAAAAGCGATGCTGTTGTCCAGCAATCCCTTTTTAATACACGCATTCCCAAGGTTATAGTACGCCTGGGGAAATACGGGTTTGTATTTTATTGCCTCGACGTACTCAGCAATGGCCTTGTCGATGAGCCTCTTGTCTATGTACATCGTTCCCAGGCTGTTATGTCCTTCGGGATAATTCTTCTTCAACCTGACGGCATCTTCCAGTTCACCAATCGCCCTGTCCAGATTTCCTTGCTTGTAAAAATAACTCCCCAGATTGTTGTGGGCATCATAATTGAGAGGTTGTTCTCTGAGAATGGTTGTCCAGAAGGTATATTCATTCTGCCAGTCTCTGTTTCTCGCAAGAGTCTTCGCCGCGAAAAAAAGGCAGGGTATCGAAATAAGTGATAGAAAGATGTACTTGCTCAACATACTCCGGGCATGCAGGGGAAATGTTTTCTGTTTGTCCACGGGAATTTGAATGGATAATTTGCACAACAAAAGCCCACCCATGACGGCACAAAATCCGGCGGCCGGGAGATAAAGGTAACGGTCTGCCATAATGTGTCCAATCGGTACAATGTTTAAGACCGGCAGCAGCGCCACAAAAAAACAACCCGCGAACAAGCCATATATTCGCGGGTTCCGTGCAGCAGTATGGGATAAAAGAATCTCATTCATTTGCGTCTGGTTACGGCCGGGCAGTCTTGTGATCCTGAAAATAATTACACCCACAGCGGCAAGGAAAAAGATACTCGTAATGAAGGAAAGATCGAAGACAGATAAGACAGGGGCAATCGTATAATCAGCGCTCAGATGAAAAGGAAAAAACATGAGTTTTACATACGCAGCCAGAATCTTGATCATCGTCATGAAATTTATCGCGATACTCCCCATTAAGTATCCGGCCGATATCTCCAGTGGATTTTTAAAGAAGATAAAGCGGACTAACAAATAAAAAAGGCTTATCAGGATGTACCCAAGATAATAGTGTATAAAATCTCTAACCCACTCGGCCTTTGGAGAGTTAAAGGTTCTATGCCCGTTTGGCTTTAAAAGGGAATTTCCCGGTTCTTCCGGAACTATATGAACCGGTGGGGGGTATTCCCGCATGAATACTATCCGGTATGAAAGGATAAACAGGGGTATCACAATCGCTGTTTCTTTAGAAAATAAGGCTAGCAGATAGGATATGAGAGCCAATGCATAATAAACCTTCATACGACACGGTGATGCAATACGGTATGGGTTTTGTCGTTTCACTATTCGCCTTTTTTCTTCTCGTAAAGACGAACGGGCAGAGTTGTTTGTATATGAAACAGGATACCTTCTGCCTGACTGGATTAAGCAAAGACACGATACCAGAGAAAACAGGGCAACGAAAATGTCTTCGCGGTAGCTAACGGCATTCACGGCCTCAGTTACACACGGATGGATTGAAAATAATACAGCTGCGAGTAATGCAACGGAGCGCTTTCTGATAAGCCGCACTAACAATGAGTACAAGAGAATGCTGCTTATTGCATGAAGGATGACATTGGTCAGGTGATAACCGAAGGGATTGAGGCGCCAAACAGCATAGTCCCAGAAATAGCTCAGGGTGACAACGGGCCGATAGCTTAATTCATTGGAAAGGTGGAAATAATCTTTACTAAAAATCTTTGGCACATTATGGAGTGATCGTATGAAATAATTATCTTCGATTACCCCGATGTCGTCATAAACAAACCCGCTGTGGAGTGAATTAAGAAAAACGCATACGGATACAAGCGCTAAAAATATATACGGAAGTTTGGAATATTGTGTTGCCACTGAAGATGATTGGTTTTGGGTGTAAAATTTATAAGAGCGAACCTAAATTTCTTCCAGGCTGTAGCTGCGGTGTTTGACGACCTTTGCCTTGACAATATATACGATTTCTTCTGCAATGTTGGTGGAGTGGTCGGCAATCCTTTCCAGATGACGGGAAATGAGGAGCAGGTGAACGGCCCGCGTTATGTTTGCCGGGTCTTGCATCATATAGGTTAAAAGTTCTCTGAATATCTGATCGTTCAGAGAGTCTACCGTGGAATCCCGCTCGTATACTGACCGGGCAAGTACCGTGTCCTGGTTCACAAATGCATCAATGCTATCCTTGACCATGGTTTGCGTAATAGTTGCCATCCTTGGAATATCAATGAGTGGTTTTAGCTGTGGCTCCTGATTGAGGGGAATCACACGTTCTGCGATGTTGACGGCAAGGTCACCCATGCGTTCAAGGTTATTGGTGATCTTAATCGCCGATGTAATAAATCGTAAATCAATGGCCATGGGCTGCCGCAATGCCAGCAAATCCACGCATTGTTTATCAATCTCCAATTCCAGTGAATCTATCTGTTCATCATGCTTCACAACGAGTCTGGCCAATTCACTATTCCTCTCGATAAGGGACTTCACGGCATTGGCTATAGCAGTCTCTATCATAGAAGCCATTTGAATAAGATTTTTCCTGAGCGCCCCCAATTGCTGATCAAAACGCCGTTCCATATAATTTCACTCCGCAGAAGCTTCTTTCTGCATATTTTTTTTTATTAAAAACGTTAAATCCAAAGCACAATACCCAAAATTCGAAACAATTTCAAAATTACAAATCTCAAGGTTCCAGCCCCCGTTTCGAATTTCGATATTTGAATTTCCAATTTGTCAAAAACAAACGGACGGTATTGTTTGTTATTCGGCACCAGGAACTCTTTCTTGGTTGTAGCTACGCCAGGCTGTTATCCAAATCTCCCGGTAATATAATCCTCTGTCGCTTTTTTCCCTGGGTTTGTAAAGATATTAGTGGTTATATTATACTCTATTAACTGCCCGTGCAATAAAAATCCTGTATAATCGGAAATCCGCGCCGCCTGCTGCATGCTGTGGGTGACAATGACGATGGTATAATATTTTTTCAAATCCTCAATGAGTTCTTCAATCCTGGCCGTTGCCGTTGGGTCCAGCGCAGAACATGGTTCATCCATCAACAGGACTTCGGGATCCACCGCAAGCGCCCGCGCAATGCACAGACGCTGTTGCTGTCCGCCGGAAAGCCCCATGGCGCTCTGATTTAGCCGGTCCTTAACTTCATTCCAAAGGGCGGATCTCGTCAAACTATATTCCACAATTTCATCCAGTCGTTTCCTGTCATTGATCCCGGACAATCGGGGACCAAAGGCTACATTATCATAAATGGTTTTAGGGAACGGATTGGGCCTCTGGAATACCATACCGACACGACGTCTTAAATCGGCCAGATTGACGTCACGGTCATATACATTTTTATTGTCCAGCAATACCTTGCCCTCGACCTGGACTTCATTAGTGATCTCGGAGATACGGTTGATCGACTTAATCAAGGTTGATTTTCCACAGCCTGAAGGCCCTATGATGGCCGTAACATGGTGTTCAATAAACTCCAGGGAAACATGGTCTATGACCTTATAGTCGCCATAATAAAAGGTCAACTCCTCTAACTTTATCTTCGCCGGTTGTTGCCCTTTTGTATTCTTTGCATTTTGCATAAAAAAATGATTCGGGGTGAAGCATTTACTAAAGTTGATATAAATTTGCGCTTAACTTAAGCAAGCAAATCCTTCATCCCTACCTTAGAATAAAAAGATTGTATTGGAAGTTTTTTCAAAATGCTCCAGGATTACAATACACGTATTTTATACCTTATAATTGTTAAAAACAGGTTAAAGTTGTGTTAAGATTGTGTTAAGACCTTAAATAAGATTACGTCAGAGGACTTGGCGCCAATCACAACATCATCCCCCACCATAATATTCAACCGGTGTATTTCTTCCGTATCGATCAGGGTTTTAAAATATTGGTCTTCATGCATAACTGTGACAGCGGCCATGATAGAATCGGATTCTATATCTACCACTTTGCCTGCGATCTGGATACGGGTACTTAGCCTCCTTCCCATAAATATCTCTTCCGGCGTCCCTCGCTTGATTACCTTGCCGGCCTCCATCACAACCACATAATCAGCCAGTTTGTACACCTCCGTCACATCGTGAGTTACATAAAGCGTGGTTACATGAAGCTGTTTGATGACCCGTTTTAAATCCTCCTGCAATTGCCTGCGTGTTTCCCAATCCAGTGCGGAAAGCGGTTCATCCAGGAGGAGGATATTCGGTCTCCTGGCCAGGGCGCGAACCAGGGCAACCCTTTGCTTTTGTCCTCCGGACAATTGACCGGGATAGTAACGTTCATATCCGGATAGTCCTACCAGGGACAAAAGGTCTTTTGCTTCTCTTAACCTCTTTTTTTCTTTTATTCCATACGCTACGTTTCTTTCTACGGTTAAATGGGGAAATAAGGCAAAGTCCTGGAAAACGAACCCTACGGAGCGTTGCTGGGGGAGGAGATTAATTGCTTTCGATTCATCATACCACACTTCCTCTCCCTTATGGATTATTCCTCCATCAGGCCTCTCCAAACCTGAAATCAGGCGCAGTATACTCGACTTTCCCGCCCCTGAAGGACCAAATAAGGCGGTTACTTTTTCATGAGGGATATCAAAGTTTACCTTTAGTCCGAATTCTTTCCATGTTTTCTCAACACAAACTTTCAGCAAGATAAAGCCTCCGCAAATTTCGTGTTTCAGATATTTGCTTTTTCCGACTCGTTCGGATTAGAACATACGCATAAAAAAACGTCTGTTTATAAAATAAATTACCGTAAGTATTACAAATGAAAACACCAGTAAAATACCCGCATAGATATTCGCAGTACCATAATTCAGCGCCTGCACCTCATCATAGATAGCCACCGATGCAACCCTGGTAATTCCGGGGATATTTCCGCCGATCATAAGGACAACCCCAAATTCACCCACGCAGTGTGCAAAAGAGAGTATGCAGCCTGTTATAATGCCTTGCCGGGAGAGCGGAAAAATAACGAAAAAAAAGGTATATAATTTAGACCTGCCCAGACTCCATGAGGCCTCAAGCAATTTTTTTTCCACCCCGGCAAAAGCCAACTGAAAGGGGCGTATTGCAAAGGGCAGGTTGCAGACAAATGAACCCACAACAAGTCCCTGAAAGGAAAAGGCAAGCGTCTTGTCAAAAACGCCTTCATACCAACGCCCGATAAAACTGTTTCCTCCAATGGCCATGAGGATGTAAAAACCCAAAACCGTAGGTGGAAGGACGAGAGGCAAGGATGTTACGGATTCCACAATGAACTTAAATCGTAACTTTGAGAAGGCGAGCCAGTAGGCAAAAGGAATACCTATGATAAATAACAAAAGGGTTGTAAGAACAGAAAGTTTTAAAGTTAAGAGGAAAGGAGCCGTGAAATTCATGAAAAAAATCATCCTGTAGTTTAAAAGATTAGCCGTCTCTATGCGTCCGCACACCCAGGTGTCTTTAAAGAATAACCGTTCGCATCTCCAAGCAGGTAATATTATTAAGACTTCTCTGTATTATCTTTCACAATATTTCCTGTTATTGCAAGAGTTTTTGTGTATTTTCTTGAGAGGTTTCAACCACAGCCAACGCTCAGAGTTCCGTGGCTGTGGTTGAATTGTTATTTATCCTGCGCGTGATATCTGCTGTTTTCTGGTTAGTCTACCATAATCATCACATTGGAAGCCTTGATAACTGCATAAACCTCTTTGCCTTTTGCCAGTTTCATCGTTTCTGCAGAATGTTTGGTAATGACCGATACAATTTCTCCCCCTCCCGCCAACTCTATGTCCACTTCCGTGTCCACCATACCATGCTTCACCTCATTAACCTTGCCCTTTAAAATATTACGAGCGCTGATCTTCATGCCTTGCTCCTTTCTTGCGGAGACGGTTCCAGATCACCAATCTCCATGATATAATCAGGATATCCGGATCCTCGGGGGAAGCCGTTCCCCATTCATAATAGTAAACGCAAAAAGAAAGTTGTCATTGCGAGGGCGTTAGCCCGAAGCAATCCCGAGGGTGAGATTGCTTCGAGAAGTTTACACTGAGCAAAGCGAATGTGCTCGCAATGACTATTACCTGTCAACTTATTTAAGACGTTCACTATAAGTAAATTGCCAGACCTTTACTTCAAACATCCTTGATCTAATTTGGAAGTGAATAACCGTAGCGAGAAAATATTTTATCTCCTTTCTTTCCTTGCACAAATTCCAGGAATTTCCTGACACCCGGCTTATCCATGCCTCTTTTCATGACGACATAGGCTTGCCCCAGTTTATTATACGATTCGGCAGGGATGATCCAGTAATCTCCATCGTTTTCCATTTTTGGTGAAATTGCCTGAGACAGGGCGATAATCCCTGCATCGGCTGCACCTGACTGGATAAATTGCGCCGTCTGCGAGATATTTTCCCCAAAGACCAGTTTGTCCTGAACCTTATCCCACAATCCATAGTGTCGAAGCGCTTCCTCTGCAGCCATGCCATAGGGCGCGAGTCTTTGATTCGCAATGGCCAGTTTTTTTACTTTTGGTTCTACAACGAGATGTAATCCCTTTCGGGGATTGAGTGCAGATTTTTTCGGTATCCAGAGCACAATACTTCCAAAGGCGTAAATCGTACTCCCCCCTTTTACCGCCAGACCTTCCGCTTCGAGACGTGCGGGATAGGTGGTATCGGCTGAAAAAAATATATCGAAAGGCGCCCCCTGTTTGATCTGGGCAAAAAAATTGCCGGAAGAACCATATGACACATCCACATCGATGGTGGGGTATGCCTTCTCAAATCCTTTGCAGATCTCATCCATGGCAGGGTTTAGGTTGGCGGCGGCTGCAATAAGGATTTTTTCATCTGCCCGGGCGGTATTGTGAAAAGCTATGCATAAAAATAGTAACCAGGTTGCACCTGCTATCAAGAGAAATCTCCCAACCCGTCTTTTCGGTATTTTCAAATACATCGTGCCCTCCTCTAAAATATCATTTGATATTGTAATCTGATCCTGTTTTCATCTTTGTCTTCATCGTTAGTCTCTGTTACGAAGTGACCCACATCCGCCTGTATCTGTTGGCGATGCCCACGGAAGTAATAATTGATACCGACCGTATACTCCGTCTGAACATCATCCCGCACATCCTCATTCGGATCAAGCATGGAGTAACGGGCGGCAAGTTCCAGCTTTTTGGGCAGGACAAAATACCCTGCCTGGGTATAGAAACCGTCAGAAGTAATTGAATCGCCATTATCTTCAGGATCATTTTTCCTTATGTAATATTCACTATCCCAGGTAAACCCCCTGTATCTCAGACCCAGGTCAACGTTGCCGATTGCAGAATCGGTATCCTCCAGCTTTTTGTCTTTTTCCTTTGCATTATAAACGAATGATGCACCTATGACGGCCTTCAGATGCTCTTCGTACTTCAGATCAGTCTCATCCCAACCCGTTGCTAAATTATAGGATTGATACCATCCAAAAGGATAATATCGTGCAGTGAGCACATACATGAGTTCATTGTCAGTGTTTTCATCCTTTCCAAATGCTTTTGAGGGATTCTGGCCAGCGCCGCGGAAAACGGCTGCGTGGTATTCCATATGTCCATCAAACGGTTTTCCAAAGATATCCAGGCCGTAATCACGGTCCTGTTTAAAGTTGTCGCTGGCGATGGACCTGTCCTGAAGCAGCAGCTTGAAGCCCGATGAATTCCACTGACGGTTGGCCGGCACCTTAAAATACCCTCCCTTTATACTGAATGCTTCTCTGGCTTCTATGGGTGTCCACCAGATATAATAATCCCTCAGATTCACCTCAAAGCTGTCTGCGTCAATTTCCACGTTATAAAACAGATCCTTGCTGTAGATATTGCCGCCAAAGCACAGCCTTGCCCTGCGCACATCAATATCGGTTATATCACCTTCATCAAAATCCTCATCCTTGTCCTTGTAGGTAAAGCGTGTCTGGAATCTGAAACCCACATTTAAGGAGTATTTTCCATCCTGTGTCTGAAAACCGATGGAGGCCTTTTCCTTATCGGGCAGATAGTAGCCGTTAACCGGTTCATTTTTACCGGGCAAGCCTAACCCCAGTTTCTCCCGCGCCTCATCCGATGCGAGGTAGTTTCCCACCTCGTGTTGTACCTCCTGTTTCATTTCCTGCTTTACCTCTTCTTTGATCTCCTCTTTTGTGACTGCCACTGGCTTTTCACTTACCATTTCGATACGGTTTTTCAATTCCTTGATTTGCTCCTGCTGGCTTAACGCCATTGCCTCCATCTGTTTCATCATTTTCTGTTGAGCGAGAAACGCATCTTCCATTTGGTTTAACTGTCTTTTTAAATCATCCATTTCACCCTCAAATGCTTCCTTGCTCTGAACAACATCCTGGGCGCCTGCATTCTGCGTCACACCATCGGCATATACAGCGCAGAATACTGCAGCCAGCGATAAACCATAGTAAAACCATTTACTTCGCACCTGCTCCTCCTCTCGTTATTGTTATATCAATTATGACATAACGCACAGAAATAAAAATGGGCATCAGATGTTAAAATGCCCCTCCCGGCAAAATATTCCAAACAACCTACCGGAAAACAACGTATCCCTGACCGCACCCGTCTCCGCAATTTCTTCATACTACACTTCTTTCGATAGTATCAGCTCCGTAGATTTTACAATTGCCATAATCTCGTCGCCTGCCTTGATACCCATTTCCTCCAGAGATGCGTTTGTAATAATGGCATGGAGCATGTCACCCTGGGATTCCACATAAATCTTCGATAATACGTCTCCCTGGATGATCTGCCTTACCATTCCCCTGGCCCTGTTTCGCGCGCTCAACATCCCTGAAAATGCCTTCGCAATCATGATATCCGTTCCTTTGATGAGTGCCGAGATCGTATCGCCCACCGAAAGATGCATATCCTCGCACGACGCCCTGGTGATGATAATGCTCAGAGGCACCTCCTTCCAGAGGATTTGCACGTGGGCATGGATATGTCCCTGAGTTATACGGATAATCGTCCCGCAAAGTTTGTTTGCCATAGTATGACTACCATAACTTAAATTCTTCGCTGTTGCTCAGACCCGTCCTGAGCCTGCAGATTCTTCGCTTTGCTCGCAATGACAACGTGTAGTGTGGCCATCAAAGTGCATGGTCGGTGCATTGCGAGGGCCTTTTCCGAAGCAATCTCCCCTCTTTCATAAAGGAAATTTGGTTGTGACTGTGCTGCTTTATGGTTTCTCGTCTTGAAAAATGCGCACAAATTCCTTTTCCACTATACGGGTCATCCTGTCGGTGTATTTCCTGTATTTCGAGATTAATTCCTTTGCTTCTGATGTCAGGGTTGCCCCGCCCCCGCCCCTTCCACCGGTAGTGACCTCCAACAATTTTATGCCCAATGCCTTCTCTGTAGCCTTAATCTTTCCCCATGCAGCACGGTATGACATACCCAGTTCTTTTGCTGCTGCATTCAAAGATCCTAACCGGTCAACAGCCTCCAGCAATATCCTGCGCCCCTCAGCGAAGGCTACGCCCCCGTTTTCTTCAAACCACACCTTGAATTTTACCTTCATAGTGTTTCTAATTATGCCCAAAATGACATAACGCTGTCAAGAAAAAATTGGGAAGAATTATTTACCAGGCTTGTCCTGCCCTTTACCCACAAATTGATACTGAAAATATTAACCGCTTCTCAGGAGAAACCCTTCACACATGACAGGTTCATTTATTGTGGGTCTTAGCAAACATGGACAAACTCCGTTTGTCCATGCCACCCCGTGTATTCATGCAATCTTTGCACAGGGCAAGGCACCGCCTGCTTTTTAGCGGTCCGTGTTGAGCGCTTTGTTAGGCAGGAGTTCGGAACCAGCTTGATTTCCACTGGACGCTGGGTGGCGTGGCGGTTTTTCCCCGTCCGTCCTGGGCAATTTGTTAGGGGGCAAAATTTGAAAGAAGGGACATTCACAAGTTGTAAATTTCAGCATACTTGTTCTTTAAGTATGCAGTGAAAGAATGGGTTTGTAAGGATTCGCCGGTGATTTTGTTTGCCAGTTCGTCCAGGGTAAACTTGCGCCCGTGGGTGTGCAGATGTGTACGCAACCAGTCAAGCAGAATATGAAACTCACCTTTCTCAAAATATTTATCGAGATCGGGAATATCTTTTTTGATTTGATCAAATAATTGCGCCGAGAAAAAATTGCCGAGGGAATATGTGGGGAAATAGCCAAAGCTGCCGTATGACCAGTGAACGTCCTGGAGCACACCATGCGCGTCGTCTGGTGGCGTTATGCCGAGATATTCCTGCATCCTGGCGTTCCATGCCTCCGGGAGGTCATTTACTGCAATACGCCCTTCGAGCAGCGCATTCTCCAGCTCGAAACGGAGCATAATGTGCAGGTTGTACGTGACCTCATCCGCTTCTACACGAATGAAAGAAGGTTGTACCCGGTTTACCGCGCGATACATCTGTTCGGGATTCACATTTCTGAACTGCTCAGGAAAGACGGCTTGCAGGCGCGGCATGAAAAATTTCCAGAAAGTGCGGCTGCGGCCGACGAGATTTTCCCACATTCGCGATTGCGATTCGTGTGCGCCAAGCGATGCGCCGTCTGCAAGAGGGGTACGTTCGAGTTCGTGACGTATGCCCTGGTTGTAAACCGCATGGCCTGTCTCATGGATGGTTGCAAAGAAACCGGCCGGGAAATAGTTGTCCATAAAACGTGTTGTGATCCGCACATCATTGAGAGAAAAAGACGTCGTAAAAGGATGTGGCGCCCGGTCTTGGCGGCCGCGCCCGAAATCATAACCGATTAATCGCGCTGCTTCAATGCCGATATCCCACTGTTTCTGCTCGTCAAAGGTTTGATGTAAAAAGGAATTGTCCACCACATTCACCCGTGAAGAAATAGCGTGAACAAGCGGCACAATCTCTTTCCTGACATTCGCAAAAATGGCCTCTACCTGGGCGGTTTTCATACCAGGTTCATAATCATCGAGGAGTGGGTCGTAGATGCTATCGGTATAACCCAGGCACCCGGCATAACGCTTTTTCAAGTCAAGATTTCTCTGAAGGCACGGTGCGAAGACAGAGAACCTGGATTCCCCCTTGGCTTTTCGCCAGGCTTCAAAGGCCTGAGCGCTGGCATGTGCGATTTCAGAGACAAGTGATGGCGGCACCCGGTGCGCCTTATCATATTCGCGTTTTGTCACCCGAATAATGCTTGCATCGTCTGAATCGTAAGGCAGACTCCGGGCATATGGGTGCAATTCTTCCAGGAGATATCCAACGGCATCATCGATGAACTTTTCATGCGCAATATGACTCAGGGTGGCAAGCTGCTGGGCACGGGCTGCAGCGCCACCCGGCGGCATATAGGTTTGCTGATCCCACCCCAGCACCGATGTGGCATTGTGGAGATCACTTATTTCTGCCAGTCGTTTTTTTAACTCATTTAGTTTTTCTTGCATGACGCCTCGGATATGTGCAGGTACAGCAATAATGCAGTTTTGCCGTGCAAAGTCGTATAGCAATACGCCTCTGCTATTATAATAAACGTGTAAATACATTTTTCAACAAATAAATTGTTACAAATTGAAAAATAGTAACCGTTCACACCTCTTGTTCCACACTGAACGGGAACTGTATATAGCCTGGATAGCCCTGTCAGGATTTTAAACCCTGACAGGGTATTGGCGTATGGGAAGGCATGAACTGTTACGAAAAATAATTTAACCATACCTGGATGGTGAATTTGATATATGCGCAGATTTTTATAAACGACGATAGCGGGTCTTCGGAAATATTTTGATAAGAATTATACCGAGAACAAAACCCCCGATATGCGCCCACCATGCAACTCCTCCTCCATGTGCGGAGGAAATAGTAGCTGCACCGGTAAAAAACTGAATAAGGAACCAAAAACCCAACACAAAAATGGCGGGCAACTCAATGATCTGCCAGATAATAAAAAGGGGAAGAACGACCAGCACCCGTGCCCTTGGGAAGGTGACCATATAAGCGCCCAAGACACCTGCAATTGCCCCGCTTGCCCCAACGCAGGGAATACCTGATTGACGATTAAAATAAACATGGACAATGGCAGAACCAATCCCGCAGATAAAATAGAATAGTATAAACTGGATGCGTCCAAGTCTGTCTTCGATATTATCCCCAAAAATCCACAAAAACCACATATTCCCTATAAGATGAACAAACCCCCCGTGAAGGAACATGTAACTGAGAAAAGGGAAATAGGTATTTGCAAAATTGGAACCGGGGATATCAGCCGAATAGATCACTTTGATGGGAACAATACCGAATTGAAAGAGGAATGAATCTAACCGTGTGCCTAATGAAAGTTCAAAGAGGAAGACTAAAACATTTACAAGAATAAGGCTGACCGTGACAAGTGGGAAGCTTCCGGAAGGATTTCGATCGCGGATAGGTATCATTTAACCTTACACCAAATTACCATCGAACGGTTTTCGCAAGCAATTTATAATAGGGAAAATTCCTGCCAGGGCATTCTGTTTCCCTGAAGTGTCTGTGCATGATAATGTTTTCCGAAGGGATGCGGCATCGTTCCTGAAGATACTCCACTAATGCTGAAAGGGAGGCCATTTGTGTTGCCGTTGGGTAGGATTCGTTGAAGTTTCCAACCAGGCATATCCCGATGCCGTAATGATTATATTCCTGTACACCGGCATGTGCCCCATCTATCTGATTTATCCACCGGTTGCCAATCTCAATCTGTCCGTTGCCTGAACCGCATCCGTTACCGATTACAAAATGATACCCCAGACCATTTTCCCAACCCCGTTTCTCCCGATGAAATTTATCAAATTCGGCTGCACATCCAGACGCCGAGGCGCTGTGATGAATAACAATATACTTCCAGTCTCGTACAAAATAGCGATCCAGTTGATTGCTGATATAGAGATCCATTTTTGGTGGTTTTACGGTTGTCGTTGTTATTGGTTTGAAGGCAGGCGGCGTATAACAACCGGACAAATAAATAATGACAAAAAAAGGCAGGCAAATATAAATTTTCCCCTTAAAACGCATGTTTGATCTCCCGAAATAAGAATTATATCCACCTGGTGAATCGAAGATGCCCTAACCAATTTGTGGAAGTATATCATAAGTGATTTTGTTGTCAATTAACAAATTTATTTTATTTAAATCCAAACCACACATTTCAAATCTCGGCTTCGGAATTTGAGTTGGCTTGAAAAGAGGCAAAAAATCTGTTACCATATGAGAATTACCTTTTCAAAAATCAAGTCTTAATAATATTATCAGGGCAAGTTGCCCGGCTTTACCATGTACGAGAGGCATATCTTCGTCAACCATGGGGCGTCAAATTGCAACCGGTGTGCATGGGGGGTTGTCTCAGAATCCCTGGTACAGTCGCAGCCTTGAAATTCCTTAACATAAATGCAGGCATCAAAGAAAACCTTTTGCCAATGGACTCGTGTTTATAGGAGATGCCAGCAGCGCAAGGATGAACCTCTCCGGTAATTATTTTAAAGAAGAGAAGATGCAGCCCTATGGCAAAAAAATACGGTAAACCACACAGATATCTATACCTTACGGTAATGTTCTGGTTTATCCTTGCATCTCTTTTCCAGACCCATTTCCTTATTCCTCATGCAACTGCAGCAGAAAATACCGTCATCATAATTCGAAGTCAGCAAATTACTGCCTACAACGAGGCGATTAAGGGTTTCGAAGAAGGATGCAAAGGGAAAAATATCTCCATCAAGGCAATCTACGACCTCCATGGGGACACAGAAGAAGGCAAGAGAATCATTCAAAATATCAAGGACAGCAGGCTGAAACCCAGGGTTATCCTAGCCATAGGTGTACTCGCAGCAACCCTTGTAAAAGAACAATTCCCCGATATCCCCATTGTTTTTTGCATGGTCATTAATCACGATCGCTTCAATTTACAGGGAGCAAATATTACCGGTATTTCCTCAGAGGCATCAATAGAAGATCAATTTACCATCTTCAAAGAGATTCTTGGTAAAAATAAGAATGTAGGGGTTATTTATGACCCGTCAAAAACCGGGAAAATTATCTCAGAAGCAACTATTGCGGCAAAAAAATTTGAATTCAATCTTATCAAAACAGAGGTATTATCTGAAAAAGAGGTCGCATCAGCGCTAAAAAATATTATCAATAAAATTAATGCCCTATGGATGATACCTGACAGTACCGTAATTACAAAAAATACCTTAAGCGTTATCGCTAAAATAACCTTAGAGCATCGCCTGCCAATATTTTGCACATCCGACGCTATGGTAAAAGCCGGGGCGCTTATTTCCGTTTCGCCAAATTATGCATACACGGGTCTCCAGGCAGCCCTAATTGCGCAGACATTGTTAAATGACCCCACGAAAACTTCACTGGGCATTAAACAGCCGGATAAATTAAAATTAACCTTAAACACCCAAACGGCAGAGATCGTTGGGATAAATCCATCGTCCATTAAATATTTTCCCGATGTAGTTTTATATCCACAATAATTTTTCGTTTTTAGAATCCCATGGTTAGCATCCGTATAAAACTTATCCTTTTTATGAGTGCGCTGGTAATCATTATTGGGATACTCAGTTGTGGATTCTTTTTAATCCATTCAAAAAGCCAGCAAAATGAGGCGCTGAAAAGATTCGGTACGTCCCTTGTTATGTTACTTTCACAAGACACCGAAGTTAAACATGCCCTGCGCGCTAGTCAGCCAGCATTCCTGGATGCCCCCATTCATAGGATACGTGAGCTTGACAGGGAAGAGGAAATTGGTTACTTGCGCATATCAAATAACCAGTCTGTCGTGGTCGAAGAAAAGGTTCACTGGATTACCGCCGATATGAAAGAAATCCCCATTGGGAAAAACGATCAAAAACCCGTGGCGTCACTCATACGCAGCATATGGACCATAGGTGGTTCGTGGGTTGCGGAGGAATCGCCCCGGAGCCCAGAAGCGCCTCTTTCCAGTTGCATTATAACCAACGTCGGCGGGGCATTTTATGATTTTTCAAAGCCTGTTTTTGAAACGCAGACCTTCTCAGAGGAAGAATTCGCCGCACAGATTTTAGGAGAGAACGACGTCTCCAAAGAGACGGCACAACAGATTTTGGGCTTCGTGCAGATCGGTTTATCCCAGCACAAATTAAACGAAAGGATTCGCAAGATCATCTGGCAGAGTATTATCCCTATGGGGGTATTTATTGTTTTTGGAGGGGTATTCATTACATTCTTTCTCACGAAATACATGGTCTCTCCATTAAAGCACATGGCAAATGTTACCCTTGATATCGCTAAAGGAAACTTCAACCGCATGGTAGATATTTATTCCAGAGACGAAATTGGGCAGCTATCCATGAATTTTAACGAGATGACAAAATCACTCAGGACACTTTGTGATGAAAAAGAAAGGATTATGGCACAGTTACGAGAGCATATTAATAGCCTGTGTCATGCAAACAAAGAACTGAGAGAGGCGCAAGAACGCCTGGTGCGCTCGGAAAAATTAGCGATTGTCGGTAAATTGGCATCAGGTGTCGGACATGAATTGAGAAATCCGCTGGGAGCCATCAGAAACGCGCTTTTCGCCATAAAAAAGAAGACGGCAGATACCGGGGTGTTAAACGATGCTCAAAAGTTCAATCAATTAATAGAAGTCATCGAAAAAGAAACAGAGAGAAGTGTAAAAATCGTTAATGATTTGTTAGGATTTTCAAGAACGGCAAAACCCGCCGTATCCCCTGCCAATATTCATTCTATCATTGATTCTTCTCTTTCGAGAGTACAGATGCCAGAAAAAATTAAAAAGGTCGTCCTGGTATCAGACACCCTACCCCCGGTCCTCGTTGACGCAAGCCAGATCGAGCAGGTATTTGTTAACCTGATCCAGAATGCCTGCGACGCAATGCCCATGGGTGGTCAATTAACTATCTATGCACAAAGTGAAAGCAGCTCTGTTTTAGCCGTTACCTTTACCGACAACGGGAGCGGTATCCCCGGCCATATTAAAAACATGATATTTGATCCCCTGTTTACAACAAAACCCAAAGGGCTTGGTTTGGGCTTGGCCGTCAGTTCCAGCATTATACAAAGACACGGGGGATTTATTGATGTAAAAAGCAAAGAAGGGGAGGGCGCCAGTTTTATTGTCAAGCTACCAATTGCAATAGCTCCCGTAGTGAAACCCCAAACCTGAGAAAAACAAATGAAAATTGAAACATGTGAAATATTTCATGATTTCAGGGCGCTGTTCCACGGCGTGATAACAATGGGAAAAATTCATCATTCCAAAAGATTTTTAAAGGTGAAAAAAATGATTAATACGATGTACGGCAAAATCTGTGTTATGTTAGTTGATGATGAACCTTCCATGTTGCTAACCATTGCTACATTACTGGAGGACGAAGGCTATGGCGTCTTAACCTGCAGTGGGGGAAAAGAGGCAATTGACAAATTTCATGATGGCGTTTTTACCATCGTACTGGATATCAATATGCCGGATCTGTCTGGACTGGAGGTCTTCGAGATTATTAAATCGAAAAACCAATACATCCCCATTATCTTTCATACCGGTTATAATGAAAGAGAGAAAAGGGTCGATATCCGCAAGCACTTCCGGCCGCATGCCTATGTGGTTAAGGGCAGCGATCCGGAGCAACTCCTCGACACCGTTGCAGGCGCAGTGGAGTCATACAAAAATATCGTAGAGAATGTGAAACTGAACGAGGCGCTCAGGGAACGAAACACATTGATTGAAGAATTCAACCGCTCATTGGAAGATAAGGTAAAAAGACAAGTGGAAGAAATTCAGAGGACATCACGTTTAAAAAGCTACGTCTCACCGCAAATTGCCGAAACCATTATGTCGGGTGGCAACAATAAATACATGATCAACGCCAGAAAATTATTGACAATCTGCTTTTCTGATCTGAAAGGTTTTACTGAAGCAACTGAGAATATGGAGCCGGAGGATACCATAAACTTATTAAATGAATATTTTGCTGAAATGACAAAACTTATTTTTAAATATGAAGGCACACTCGACAAATTCATGGGGGATGGCATCCTTGTTTTTTTTGGCGACCCGATTACGTTTGAAAATCATGCGGAAAGGGCGGTCAGGATGGCTGCAGATATGCGCGCAAAGGCACATGAACTGCGGAAGCACTGGCTTGAGAGCGGTTGTGATATCGATATGTGTTGTGGTATAAACACCGGATATGTTACCGTAGGGAATATTGGATCAGAAACTCAGATGAGCTACACCGTTATAGGCCATCAGGTCAACATTGCCCATAGATTACAATTAGAAGCCAAGGCCGGCCAGATACTCATTACAGCACGTACTTTGGCGGGAATAAAAGATATGATAGAAACAGAGGAAATTAAAAATGTAAAACTGAAGGGGATTAATAAACCAATCGATGTATATAATGTTGTACGATGCAGGGGCTAAATTCTATGGTCAAGTGCTTCACGGTTCATTTCGATTTACCCGTACGTTTGCGCTCGGTAATGTCCGTGGATATACCGCAAACTCCATACAGCCCTTCAACGGAGTCGTACATGGGAAATTTTAACGAAATATACGTATGCACCCCGTCGTCTTGAGGGGCAAGCTCTTCAATCACAAGAGAAGTCCTTGTTTCGAGTACCTTGCGGTCATTCATTCGAAAGGCTTCTGCAAACTCTTTCGGAAAAACATCGTAGTCGGTTTTGCCGACAACCTGCTCTTTGGTCACATGGAAGAGTTCTTCGTACTGGTGATTTATCAGCATGTAGCGACCATCCGTGTCTTTAAGATAGATGACAGCCGTGGTGTTATCCAGAATTATCTGTGCCTGTTCTGTACTCTTGCGCAGTGACTCCTCAACCCGCCTGTGCTCGGTAATTTCCCGGGAAAGCTTATCAGCCATGACATTAAAACTGTTCATGAGTGCGCCAATCTCATCCTTGCGAGTTATCTTTACTCTATAACTAAGGTCCCCGCCTGCAAGTCTCTCCGCTGCAGCCGTCATATTTTTGATGGTCTTTGAGGTCGAAGTAGCAAAAACAATCCCCATGCTGCCAACCGTAACAACGCCGACTATTCCAAAAATCAGGGCAACGATACCCAACGTTTTTAATGGTTTTAATGCCTCTTCCTCATCTATCTCTGACAGGAGTATCCAGCCATATTCAGGTATATTCAGCGAGGCGCCAACAACGGGTATGCCTCTGTAGTCCGGATAGACACCAACCATCTCTGTATCACTGTCGATACTCGCGCGGACCGGTTTAGTATCCACTTTCAGTCTGGGGGATGCACTCTCTATAAATCTTGATTCAGTAACCATTATCTTGTCTCTATTCACGAGATACACTTCACCGGACTCTCCCATTCCAACGCGATCGGTTGTAATCTCATTCAGAAATGCAAGGCTATAGGCATTGATAATAACGCCAAGCGGCCTGGCATCCTGCTCAGAGATAATTGATGAAGAGGTTAATATGCAAGTCATGTCAAAATAAGGGAAGTAGCGTGGTTTAATATAGGCATCACCGGATCCTTTGCTTATCCCCTGCACAAATACATCCTGGTCGGAAATATGCTTGCCAATTAACTTTTCATTGGTAGAAGCGACAACCTCGCCATTTTTATCTGCAATGGCTATTGCTATGAGCTGGCGGTCTAAAGAAAGCTTTTTCTTTGATAAGTACTCATTTAAGCTCATTACTGCATCTTGTTTACGAGCCTCTCCGCGAAGGGTCTTTTTAAGCATGTCTTTGATATATCCATCCGCACTGAAATCTATGGTTCGTACTTTTTTTGTCTCCATAAAAGATCTGATGTGAAGCCTTTTAGACTCTGCAACTGCTCTCAGCTGTTCCAGAATCTGATACCTTATGGTGTTTCTGGCATTAAAATAGTAGATCGTTGTAATTGCGGCAATAGGTATGAGGGAGATGCTGAGGGTAAACAGAAGTAATCTTTTTTTAAATGACAGGAACAGGTTCATCTTGCATGACTCCTAACGATTGCGCTCTTATATCGTCAAAACTTAGCCGTAGTTATCATGCCGCAGTATCGGCACCATAAATCATGAAAATATTTTAGATGTGTGGCAAGTTCTTTCGCCAAAACAAAGCAGCATAAATCATAATATGGTTTTCGGTGTGGGGGGTACACCGAAACATCGAAATGGTTAACCTATGTTGCACGCGAATTAATTCTTTAGTATTTTAAACTTATTTGGATAAATTTTCTACAAAATAAAAAGCCTTTATATAAAACACGGTAATAAAAAAAGTTTGTTTTCGACTGCTGAGAAATTTATAATTTAAGAGCGTATTGATTTTTTTAAACGATTCTTTATTGAGCAGGAGACATACCATCGAACACATCCATAGTTTAGATTATTATCATCTCGAAGATGAACATGGTCATAAGCATGAGTACAGGTCTCACGAACGGAAGAGACTGATCATTACGAGTGCTATTACCGGGGGTGTCTTTATCGTAGAGGTAATTGGGGGAATTATCACCAATAGCCTTGCCTTGATTAGCGACGCAGGTCACATGCTCACCCACCTGTTCGCATTGCTGGTGAGTCTGTTTGCGTTATTCTTTGCCGCAAAACCCCCTACTGAAAAAAAGACTTATGGTTTTTACCGGCTTGAGATATTGGCTGCCTTATTTAATGGCATAACCCTTTTTGTTATTACCCTGTGGATATTTTACGAGGCATACCAGCGTTTTATGCATCCTGAAGTCATCTCCAGCGGCAAGATGTTCGTCGTGGCATTAGTGGGTTTGATTGCCAATGTAGCCTGTGCCTATATCCTGAAAGGAGGCGGTCATGGGCATGAACATAGCCTGAATGTCAGGGCGGCATTTCTGCATATGCTGGGAGATACCCTTTCCTCGGTAGGCGTCATAATTGGAGCTGCTATTATTTATTATACCAACTGGTTTATCGTCGATCCCATCATCAGCGTCATGCTCTGCGTACTCATTCTGATCTGGTCTTATAAATTGGTAATGGAGTCTGTTGACGTTCTCCTGGAAGCGACGCCGGAGGGAATCAATATTGATGAAGTTATTGGCAGCCTCAAACAGATTCCGGGAGTTGATAATGCACACGACATTCATATCTGGACAATAACTTCCGGCATGTATTCTATGAGTGGTCATATTGATACAAAGGACATGCTGATTAGCGACACTACCAGACTTTCCAAAGAAATCAACCGTATCCTGAGTCAAAAATTTAAGATTGGGCATACGGTAATTCAGTTTGGATGCGAGTGCAAAATCAATAACGCATGCGACGACCACAATCATAAATAATTTTCACGGTTAATGCCCTATAAAAACAACTTCCATTGTGGCCTTTTGTCCCATGGCGGAAAAGACGATTTGGGTGGATCCCGCGGAAATGCCATGGACGAGAAATATTGCCTTGCCAACCGGATCGGTCAGCGCCTCCGGTGTAACAGTAGCTACCGTTGGTGCGGCGCTTGTTGCCGTGACCTTCACGCCAAAGAGCGGCCCGCCTTGTTTATCCAATAACTTAACGAATACCTTGTCTTCTGAGCCTGAATTGACACTCAGCTTATGGGGACTTACCATGATATTTATTTCTTGCTCATAGGGCGGAGTTTGCGCACAAGAACTCAAGAGAAACAAACCAAACAACATGAAATAAAAAAACACATTCTTTTGATGAGAAATGTTCATGGTATTTTTCCTCCTATTCAATGAGATGGAGTAAAGACCAAAAAGTATTGATACGGGAGAAGGAAGGTATGTCTCTGAGATAAGGCAAAACCTGCCTGCAGTAGTTCGTTTATCACGACATCCTCAGGGAGACGAAATTTTAAGGGAGGCCCAATGGGACTCTCGTCGCTAAATTCCAGAATAGCCAGTTTCCCATGGGGTTTTAAAGCCTGCTTCAGCTTCCTGACAAAATCAACGGGCTGTGATATTTCATGATAGGTACTCAGCAGGATGGCAATATCCAGGCTTCCAGGTGGCAGTTTGGGATCGTCCATAGTGCTCAACACAGGGATCACATTTTTCAATCCTTTATCATCCAGCCGCGTGCGTATATAATTCAACATCTCAGGCTGTATATCAACTGCATAAATAATCCCTGTTTCTCCTGCACCTTCGGATAATTTTACAGTAAGATATCCAGAGGCTGCACCAATATCAGCAATGGTCTGTCCTTTTCCAATCTCCAAGGCGTTCAATATTTCAGCGGGTTTCTGCCATGTATCCCTTCCAGGGTCTTCAAGTAATGGTATTTTTGAAGGGCTAAAAAGCTTGCCCGGCCGTTCGCGTTTTATGTCTTCTTTAGCATAGGCGCTAACACACAAGAGTAATATTGCTGCAAAGAAAAAAAACGCTTTCAGGCGAATAAATTGATTCATCATGTCTGTAGTCTAAAAATTTATAATGCTCAGTTTTACTGAATTTTTTATATTAATTTGATTTGCTGGTTTGCCGATAATATTTTCGGCTAAATTGAGTTATCATATAGCCAATAAATCTTTCCATGAAGCGACCTTTAATCATTTGACCTCTGTAAGGTAACTATTCAGCATACTTTCACCCACAATCACTATGAGTGAACAAAATGTTGTGATTCCGTAGTTAAATACATCGAGACGGATTGATGGTTCATTGAGGCAGTAGAACTCCTCCCTTTTCTACCTTAATGGTCATCAATCCGTCTTTGATTTTTTAGCAGCTTATAGCATAAAATACAATGCAAACAGTGATAATGCACCACCGAGAAAATATTGGGAAACGTCTTTAACGGTATTTTTCTTTTTAACTCCCACAATATTTTTGTGCTTCTCAACAACTTGCTCAAAAATATGTTTGAGTTCATCACCTGTGGCATCATGCTGATATGTCCCACCGACCATTTCCGTAATCTCCCGCAAAAATGCTGGGTTGGGTTTGGTGTAAATGGTTTCTCCATCTTCCGTAATCTCGTAACCGGTCACGTTCCCTT
Organism: Candidatus Brocadia sp.; assembly: GCA_013360945.1. Lineage (GTDB taxonomy): Bacteria > Planctomycetota > Brocadiia > Brocadiales > Brocadiaceae > Brocadia. The sequence continues at coordinate 15,291 of JABWAQ010000011.1, read as the reverse complement.
CTTTGTCTCTTTTTGGTATGGGCGATGCTTTTTTGGGGTCTCCAATGCCGACTACGTAAATAGCAATATCCTTTCTCTCTAACAATAGTTTTACGGCCTCCGCAACCTGGCTTCGAGTAATGATTTGTTCTTCGCCATCGGTGAGGAGTATCATTATCTTTTTTGTATTTTCTTTACTAAACGTGTTCATAGCCAGGATAAATGCGTTGCCAATATTTGTCCCGTAAGGCACAAACCGCACGTAATTTTCATTGATCATATTCAATATGCGCAGGAAGACCCTTTCGTAATCATTCGTGGGATATGGCAAAAGTGAAAATGCACGGGCAGCAAATACTACTAAGCCGACACGGTCTTCTTCTAATTCTTGCACAAGACGGGATATCTCTATCTTTGCGCGTTGTAACCGGTTGGGTTTTACGTCTTCTGCCAGCATGCTGATCGAGACGTCAAGGACAAAGACGATCTCCAACCCTTCTTTTTCATAATGATCCTGTGTTGTTTGCCATTTTGGTTGTAATACTACCATCCCTAACGTGCAAAAGGCCGCACTCATACACGTGCCTTTCAGGAGGTTTCTGTAAATTTTCGGAATTTTACTGAATCTATTGATTAAACTTCTTTGACCGAAGGCCCTTAACCACGCCAATTTTCGCTGGTAAAGAAATACATACAAGATAAAGATCAGACCGGAGATGGCATAAACAATAACTCCATAATCTTCGTAGGTAAAAAATAACATGTTGGCCTTTATTTCTTATTTTTTAAACAGAATGGTTCGGGTCATCGGACATTGCGATTTATTTTAGACTTGGAATTTGTGATTTGGAATTTAACACTCTATGGCTTCTTTGGCTTAGGCTTACCCAGAATATCTGGTTCTTGTCAACCGGTTTTGTTCCATTGGCAAGAAATTACCATCGTATCTTTTGCTCCCCGCTATACTTGTATCTCGTGCCCCAGGGAATGAGTTTTAAGGCTTCAATCCTGTCTTCCCGTTCTTGTTGTTCCGGGCTAAACATGGTATTAAACTGTTGTTCACCCAATCTCATCCTTTCCAGATTTTTCTTTGCCTGAAAATCGCTGGCATCGATCTTTAATGCCTCAGCATATTGCATAGCTGCTGTGGAAAAATCCATATCAGTTGCGATAATATTCGCATTGTTATAAATTGCCCTTGCTTTTAATACCGGGTTGCTTGTTTCCATAGCTTTTCGATACTCAGCGCCCGCCTTCTTTTTATTCTCCATGAAGGTATACAATACCCCTTTGTTGTAAGCAATGAGAGGATCTTCTTTTCCTAATTTTTCAAGGATGCGGATTGGCAGGGAATTTTGCAGTTCCTGGAGAGAGGCGAGGGCGTCTTTGTATTTTCCCATCTTAATCTTCCTGTCAAGCATCGCTATCGTATGGTATTTTTTATAGTATCCATAGCCGTACAATATCAGAAGGCATGCAATGGCCAGAAGGAATAACTTTATAAGATTTCTTCCCAACATAAATATTCTCCTTTAAATCCTTAGCAGTGAACAATACATCATATTTGTAATTTGCATTTTTCAGTTTCCCTTTTACTCACCGGACTTGTTCGGGTCAGGCTTTGGTTTTATTGTTGTGGCGCCTGCTGTTCCGTTTCAGGCAATTGCGTTGTTTCTCCTCCGGTCATCCGTTCCTGTTCATCCTGGGCAGCTTTGGCCTTTCGTTCTGCTTCTGCTTTAGCCGCTGCTTCCGTCTCACGTTGTTTCTGTAAGCGTTTTTTCTCTGCTGCTCTTATGTCATATTCAAGCTCTTTGTTTAACTTGTCCGGGTCTGTCTTTGAGTCGTCAACGTAAATTTCTTTTGATGTCTTAAATTCGATATTAATTCGATCACTACCACAACTGAGAAGTATGAGTGGGAAAACACTACTCCATAATATAGGGAGTATATAGCCTTTTGATTTGTATTTTTGCATGTGTGTTCTTGATTTTTTATTTACTTTTTCGTTGTTCAACTTTCTACCTCACATTCGAAAAAACAGTATTTTGATTCATGAAATAGATGTTCCCAGGAGACGTTGTATATTTTCAGTAAAAGGTTTCGTAATGACACCCTTTTCGGTAATAATAGCGGTAATATTTTTTGCCGGGGTAACGTCAAAGGCGGGGTTAAAGATCTTGATCCCTTCGGGAGCAGTTCTTTTGCCGAATCCGTTAGTTATCTCCTCTGGAGAACGTTCTTCAATGGGGATATCGTCCCCCGATTTTATACTTAAATCAAACGTTGAAACGGGCGCTGCGATGTAAAAGGGAATTCCGTGATCTTTTGCCAGAATAGAGACTCCATACGTACCAATTTTATTGGCAGTATCACCATTGGCGGCGATCCTATCAGCACCCACAATCACACATTGTACCTTCCCCTGTTTCATTACATGTGCAGCCATGCTGTCACATATCAGGGTAACATCAATTCCGGCATGCATGAGTTCCCATGCCGTCAGTCTTGCACCTTGCAGGAGAGGGCGAGTTTCATCGGCGTACACCTTAATATGCATTCCTTGTTCTTTAGCCTTAAAGAGAACGGCTAACGCAGTCCCATAATCAGCCGTGGCTAAACCTCCGGCATTGCAATGGGTTAAAATACCGTTTCCGTCTTTGATAAGACCGACTCCGTTTTCCCCAATCTGCCTGCAAACGACCTTATCTTCATTGTGTATTCTGATCGCCTCGCGGAGGAGTACTTCTTTTATCTCCTGGACGGGTTTATTCTTGTTTGCCTGCGCAACTCGTTCCATGCGGTCAATTCCCCAAAAGAGATTGACTGCAGTTGGACGGGCGGTACGCAAGTAGGATGCTACCTGTTTGAGTTCCTCCAAGAAAGCGTCCGTATTCTTTTCGTGGATGTCTTTAATACCCAGGACTACGCCCATGGCGGCTGCAATGCCAATTGCCGGCGCACCTCTCACCATGAGTGTCTTAATTGCATGCCAGATACTTTTTATATCATCACAATAAACAAATTTTAATTCCGTAGGCAATAAGGTTTGGTCGATCAGCCTGATACGGCCGTTAACATCCCCTTCCCATTCGATGGTTGGTAATGGCATTTGTTCTCCCTTGTGTATTGACGATTTTCTTTGAATTCTTGTGGCTTGTCTTTCTGTTACGACAATCCAAGCTCTGTTCTTGCTTCTTTATCCTTTTTTGCAACCACGTCTGCCAGCTTTCTTTTATACAGAAGCATTTTTTGCCTCAATTTTGGATCTGAAAGACTTACTATCTGAACTCCTAATATTGCGGCATTGATAGCCCCTGACTTTCCGATACCCATCGTAGGTACAGGAATACCGGAGGGCATTTGTACCATGGAGAGCAGTGAATCCAATCCTCCTAACCCGGAGGTCGGCATAGGTACGCCGATTACCGGAATGGGGGTTAAACTCGCTATAACTCCAGCCAGATGTGCTGCCCCCCCAGCTCCAGCAATAATCACATCATACTTCTTCTCAGCTTCTATCGCATACGTGTGAGTTCTTTCCGGTGAGCGATGGGCTGAAATGATATTTACATCGAAATCCACTTCAAATTCCTTCAGTATATTCACGGCCTCCTTCATTATCGTGAGGTCAGAATCACTACCCATAACAATGCCTATCTTTTTGTTTACCATAACTCACCCTCTGAATGATTTTTATATTAACAAAGAATTGTAGATTTGTGTAATAAAATTCGGGAAGAATAACGACAGGGCGTGTGTGGCCAATCTGGTTTGTTTACGAAGGCGATTCAGATATGGGATGTGGTGTGGTTTATTCAATAGATACCGTGCTGCAGCGGAAATATTGACCTTTCCCCCTTTGGTAACCATATTTTCTCCGATTTCCACATCTTCATCAACGCCGTCTGAGATTGCTCGCACCACGACAAAAGGAATCCCCATGGCGTTGGCCCGTTCTGCGATTGCAAAAGATTCCATGTCTACAGCAATGGCGGAAGTTTGGTTTCCAATGTGTCTCTTAAGTGAGGACTGACGGATTATTTTATCAACAGACAGGATATCACCACAATGTAATTTAAGAGCATCTGTGCCTTTCAGGGTAACGGCGAGTTTTACAGCCGCAGTATCACAGGGTAATGTTGAATTAATATGAATCTCCTCTTTCGAGACATCGCCTGGAGAGCAGAGCACGTTTTTCCCTATAACTAAATCACCAACACCAACCGCAGGGTTTACACTGCCGGCAAAACCAGAGGATATCATGAACTGTATCCTGATATACTTTGATAACTGGTGAATAACCTCTGACACATTTTTTCCTATGCCTGTCTGAACAAGGGTTATGGGAAAACCATGAAATTCAGCTTGGTAAAATATGGCGTGGGCATACCGGATCTTTTTCAAGATATTTACTTGTGATTTTAAGGATGCTATTTCCTGGCTTAATGCAAAGAATACCGCTATCATAGATTTTCCTATTTAAGAAACGGATAAATGGAATCAAATTTAGTTAAAATTTTCAATACAATTATAAAAAATATAGATGCCTATCCATTGCAATGGGAACCACCCGTTAAATAATACTTGACAGTATTATGTAATTTGATATAGCATCTTATACGTGTTATTTGTCTGATTAATAGTGATTTTTTCTTTATTAAAAAACGGAGTTTTGCTTATTATGAGGGTATCATTAGCATTAGGTTCTTCCCTGACGAAATATTTAATTAAAAACAAGTTTTTATCCAAAGAAAGATTTCCCCTGGTATTAATGTTGGAGGTTACCCACTTATGCAATCTGGCTTGCGAGGGTTGCGGCCGCATACACGAGTACCGGGATACGATGCGAGAGATGTTAAGTGCCGAAGAGTGTGTTCAGGCAGTAGATGAATGCCCTGCTCCGGTTGTCTCTGTTACAGGAGGCGAGCCTCTGATGCATCCTGAGATTGATAAAATTATTAACGGCATCCTGGACAAAAAAAGGCATATCTATTTGTGCACCAATGGAATTTTATTGGCAGACGCGATAAAAAAACTGAAACCCAACAAATATTTTAACATCAACGTTCACATTGATGGCCTTGCTGAAACACACGACGCAATCGCAGGAAAAGGTGTCTTTGAACGGGCAACGAGCGCTATCCGAAGGGCAAAACAGGCAGGTTTCCGGGTCTGTACAAACACTACTATATATAAAAACACCAGTGAAACAGAAATAGAAGAATTGTTCTCTTTCTTGGAAGAGTTAGGGGTGGATGGCATGTTAGTCTCTCCTGGTTTTAGTTTTGAACATAACGAGAACGAAGTCTTCCTTTGCCGGAATGAGATACAGGAACGATTTGGATTTATTTATGGGATTTCAAAGAAATACAAGATCCTGAATTCTCCCTTGTATTTAAAGTTTTTAAAAGGAGAAAGGCATCTCAAGTGCACACCTTGGGGGAATCCAACCCGAAACTATCTGGGCTGGAAAAGCCCCTGCTACCTTATAACGGATACCCATTACAAAACCTTTGACGAGTATATGAAAAATACGGATTGGGAGAAGTATCAGGAAGGAGCAGATCCACGCTGTGAAGATTGCATGATGCATTGCGGTTTTGAGCCTACTGTAATACTGGAAGGCGGAAAACGAATGTCGGATATTATAGAAATGGCTAAATGGAGTTTTAGTTAGAAAATTTTTTTATGACATGGTAGTTCGTTCTGTTTGATTGCGATTAATCTCCTATAATTTTTGGGAAAGATTACGGTATCTGCCCAATACCATCAAAGGAAAATAGTTGCGATACATATGATATTTCAAATAGAAGACCTTTGGAAACCCTGTTGCAGTAAATTCAATTTCATCCCAGCTTCCGTCTTCCCTTTGTCTGGTTAAGAGGAATTTTATGCCCTTTTCTACAGCCTCCGATTTTATCTCCCCTGCTGCAAGCAATGCCAACAATGCCCATGCCGTCTGTGAAGCCGTACTCCTGCCAATTGCCTTAAGGAATGGGTCATCGTATGACTTTATCGTTTCACCCCACCCCCCATCGGAATTTTGAACACTTTTTAACCACTCAACGGCCTTTCTGATATATGGCTTCTTCATATTCTCTCCAATTGCAGCAAGTCCGCAAAGTGCTGACCATGTCCCATAAATATAGTTTGCGCCCCAACGCCCAAACCACGAGCCGTCTTTTTCCTGCTCTTTCTGGAGAAATTCTATTGCCTTCTGAATGTTGGCATATGTCTTAATGAACCCTATACGCCCCAAAAATTCTAAACATCTCGCGGTAACATCACTTGTGCTTGGATCTAATAATGCATTAAAATCTGCAAAAGGTATATGCGTTAAAATAGCTTTGTTGTTATTCCTATCAAATGCTCCCCATCCTCCATCATCGCATTGCATGGCCAGAATCCATTGTAATCCACGTAAAAAAGACTTTTCCTTATGGACTGTTTCCGGTAATGATACCCGTTGTAACGCCATAAGTACCGCTGCGCTGTCGTCCGTATCCGGATAAAACTCATTAGCGTATTGGAAATACCAGCCACTCGGTTCCGCTACTTTACATTTTAATGCCCAATCGCCAAAATTCCTTATTTCTTTACTGACAAGCCACTGTCCCGCCTTTTGTAACGATGGACTGTCGCTGGGTATTCCTGACTCGTGAAGCGCAATAATCGTCCATGCCGTATCCCATACCGGAGATACGCATGGCTGCAAATAAAGCTTGTCAGTCTCATAAACAATCAGTTTCTCTACCTCTTTGATTTGGCTGACTAATGCAGGGTGATCATCAGGATAGTTGAGACATTTCATGGCAAAGATTGAATTAACAATTGCAGGCCATATAGCTCCGAGCCCCCCTGACTTTTCTATATGGGCCAACATCCATTTTTCTGCCTTGCGAAGGGCTATCCTTCTGATAAATTTAATGGGTTGCTGCTCGTACCGTCTGAAAATGCTATCTGCATCAATAAAGAAGTTACGCCAGCTCATCCCTGGTTGATCCCGCTTAATACGGTAAACCACCTTATCACGCGGTATCAGATAGAGTTCCCTGAGCAAATCGTCACCTACCGGAATATGCGGTTTTTTTGCTATAGCGATGGAGAGGGGAACGACAATACACCTGGACCAATATGACATTTCATAAATGCTAAAATAGAAACCTGGCGGGAACAGGATCATCTCAGTCGGCACAGCCGGTACGGCTTGCCAATCAACCTGCCCAAACATGGCAAGGTAAATCTTGGTAAAACAGTTGGACTTCATGATGCCCCCCATATCGAGGATACATCGTTTGGCCTTCTGCATAAAGGGCTCATGTGCAGAATATCCCGCCAATTTTAAAGCGAAATAGGCTTTTACCGAGGCGCTAATTTCACTTGGACCTCCATAGTAAACATTCCATCCACCGTCAGGGAGTTGATGTTCGCGGATAAGATTGGCTGCCATTCTCTGTTTTTGATGGTCTACTTTTCCAAGAAAATGCATCAGCATAATATATTCAGATGTCAGGGTAGTATCTGCCTCTAAAATTCCTACCCAATGTCCATCTGATGTATTTTGTTCGCCTAAAAGATACCGCTGTGCCCTGTTTATGGCAATGTCCAGGGGCGTTTTTGTGAGAAATGTGGCAGGGAGACCTGCCCTTATCGGTGCACTTTCAAACTGTACTTCATGAGCAAACAATTCGGAAACAGGGTGCTTGCCATTCCCATTTCCGTTAAATTTATGAATACTTGTTTCCAATCGTTCCAAAAGGTTAAATATGAAATTTCTCATACTTTAAAAAACCCCCGACAATAGTTACTGCCTCAGTTTATAAGCGTTTTACAAATCATTAAGCAGATGGTTATCATTAGGTTACGTGAATGTCCAGCGCATGAAAATAACAAATTTACAAGGCAATTTCAAGGAAAACTTGCTTTCTTAATATTTTATTTTCAAAATGATGAAGTATTTTGGCAGGCAGTGCCGTCCCTATCCTAAAGGCCTGAATACATAACGCAAGGAGGGCAAAAATCCCCCAAGTATCAGTTGTTTTTACTTAAGACGCTGTAGTCGGGTTCGGCTTGAAAAAAGGCCATCGCAAGAACAACTCTTTTTATTCCGGGATAATTCCCTGGAATGATTGAAGGTTTAGGCTGCTATTTCATTGATTTTCCTTTAAAAATATCCTGTTTAATGATAAGGTTTAAGAGGTATGACACTCCTCATCTACGACGATATTTTTTTACAACACGATACGGGATTCGGCCATCCTGAGAATGCCAAAAGGCTTGAGAATGCCGTAAGACATCTCAGGGAGAGCAGGCTTTGGGATCAATTAAGGGTGGAAAGACCACGCGCTGCATCCATAGAGGAGATCGGTCTGATTCACCCGCAGACCTATATTAAGGCCATTAAACAAATCGCTGATACCGGTGGTGGATGGCTTGATAGTGACACGGCAGTTTCTCCTGCATCGTACGATGCGGCTATTTATGCAGCAGGGGCGCCATTAACAGCAATAGATTTGATCATGAAAGGTGAAGCGAAGAACGCCTTTTGTCTTGTACGCCCGCCGGGACACCATGCCACACCCACTCGGGGTATGGGGTTTTGCCTGTTTAATAATGTAGCTATTGCGGCAAAATACATCCAATGGAAATATCGTCTGGAAAAAATCTGTATCGTCGATTGGGATGTTCACCATGGAAACGGTACGCAGGATGCATTTTATAATGACCAGACGATATTGTATTTTTCCATGCACCGGTATCCCTTTTATCCGGGTTCAGGCAGAAATGTGGAATGCGGACAGGGGAAAGGCAAGGGATTTACTGTTAATGTACCTCTTTCGGCAGATACTATGCCTGGAAAGTATCGGGAACTATTTATGGATGTCATGGATCGGAGGGTAACTCAATTTTCTCCGGAATTTATCATCATCTCAGCTGGTTTTGACCCGTACAAAAAGGACCCTATCGGCGGATTGAACCTGGAAACAGAGGATTTCGGGGCGCTCACAGATATTGTTGCGAAATCTGCGGAAAGACATTGCAACGGCCGGATTGTATCATGCCTTGAAGGCGGTTACCATCTATCAGATATTCCCTTGTGTATAGAAGCCCACCTCAAGGCATTACTCCAGGCATAATCAACCTTTTTATTTTTTTGCGGTTTTTGTCTGATTGAACTTCTTTGTCAGACGTGATTTCTTTCTGCTGACGGTTTTTTTATGGATAATCCCCTTAGCGGCCGCCTTGTCTAATTTTTTTACCGTAAGCCGGAATGACTCTTCTGCTGCCTGCACATTTCCCTCTTTTACAACACCTAAAAAGTGTTTTATCTGAGTTTTCAGAGCAGATTTGTAAGACCTGTTTCGCAAATTACGTTTTGTGTTTTGCCTGAGCCTTTTCTTGGCTGATTTCATCATAGGCATTGAACAACACTCCTTGAATAAAGATAAATGGATAACAAATAAATTCGAAAATCAAAAAGTAATACTTTATGTAATTTATAACCCAAAGTCAATAAGAAAAAGAAAGTATGAAATGGAAAGAATGAAAAGAACGGCGTCGTCAGGGAGGTAAAGAGTATTTAAGTGTTCTGGGCTTGACAACGTATTTCCATTGTGTTAGGATGCTCATGGCTCGTGGCTTATTAAAGGAGAACTTGCGTTTTGTGAATCTCAATAATTTACTTATATCCATCCCCACAATACTTTATGCACTAACCATTCATGAGTATTTCCATGGTTGGACGGCTAATAAGTTTGGTGATCCCACGGCAAGACTGCAAGGCCGGTTGACGTTAAATCCACTAGCTCACATCGACATTCTTGGGGCACTATGTTTTGTCTTTGCCCATTTCGGATGGGGTAAACCCGTCCCGGTAAATCCCAACAACTTTAGAAACCCACGGCGGGATAATATGATTGTATCCTTTGCAGGACCTGCCTCAAATTTTATTTCTGCATTTTTATTTGGCGTAATCTTTCAACTATTGCGTAGCGCACCATTCATACCGATGAACATGTCCGTCATTTTGTATAATTTGTTAATATCGGGAATCGTGGTCAATCTTTCGCTGGCATTTTTTAATATGATTCCGTTATTCCCTTTGGATGGTTCTCACATCCTGGAGGGTTTGTTGCCCTATCCGATGGCACAAAAATATAAAGAACTCGAACGTTATGGCCCATTTATTCTGTTGGGGCTCATCATTATGGGAAATTATGCAGGCATCCCGATTCTGGGCAGTATACTCGGTCCACCCATACAATACTTTCTCAGGTTATTTACGGGTTTATAACGGTAATAGCAAGGAATTTCAACCTGATGATTTCCCCTTTAGAATAACCAGGTAATTAAGCGGTGTGTAAATCCACTCTAACACACCCCGACCTCTCTTGGCAGAGAGGCGTTTGAAAGTGGCAGCCGAAGGCAGCCTGATTAGATTTTCGGGCTGGAACAATATCATGACAAGCGAATATAAAGTGGATTTGGACATTTATAACGGGCCGCTTGATTTACTCCTGTATTTGATCCGAAGGGAAGAAGTAAATATCTGCGATATTCCCATTGCGCGGATAACTGATCAGTACTTGCAATATGTGGAAGCGCTGCAAGCCCTGGACATGAATATTGTGGGAGACTTTTTGGTGATGGCGGCTACGCTTATGTATATCAAATCATATATGCTTCTTCCCCGCACAGAAACAAAAGATGAAGAGGAGGTGGAAGACCCGCGGTCGTCACTGGTAAAACAATTGCTTGAATACAAGCGGTATAAGGAAAGTACCTTTGCTTTAGCTGCAAGGGCCGCTGAGTGGGAAAAAAAATGTACCCGGATACACCAGGAACTCCTCATGGAAACGCCAGATAAGAAAGATGATGCACTGCCGCTGGAGGGTGTAAGTGTGTGGGATCTTTTGCAAAGGTTTTCCCAACTCATGAAACAGACCTTGTCAGATATATCCACGAAAGTAACTTATGATGATACACCGATACATGAGTATATGAATGTGGTCTTAGAAAGGGTACGTCTTCATACTTCCCTGTCATTTACAAATCTCTTTGTGGGGATAAAAGAAAGGAGACAGATTATTGGATTTTTCCTGGCCTTATTGGAGCTGGTTCGTCTCAACAGGATAAAGATTGAGCAGATAGTAAACTATGAGGATATCCAGATATCCCTGCACTCACCAGAGGGTGTCCTGGTAGATAAAAATTGAAATTATCAAATCTCAGTTTTGATTTGAAATTCCAGAGGTAGTTTGTTAGCATTTGGATTTTGTAATAATTTTGCCAAAGCGTGGTTATTATGATTATGAAAGAATTGGTGGATATTCTTGCGTGCCCGCTCTGTAAGACAGATGTCCGGCTGGAAGGTGACAGGATTGTATGTGTCAAGTGCGGTCGACGGTACCCTATAAGAGATGATATTCCTATTATGCTTATTGATGAGGCAGAATTACCGGGGGACAAATTAAAGATTAATGGATAAAAAGGCGCTTATTGCGATGATTGTTTGTGGGATAATTATGTTGTTGTATTATCCCTTCATATTACCACTGTTTTCACCGGAAAAGACTGAAATTGCCGAAGAAATAAAAGAAGAAGCCGTTCCAGAGAAACTTCAGGAGGCAAAGGTTGCCGAATCCCCCAAACCTTTATTGACACAGCCCGCCCACGTTGAACAACCTCAAATGGATATTCCACTACAAGAATTCGTCATTGAAAACGAACTCGTAAGAACTGTGTGGACAAATGAAGGGGCTGCGCTCAAATCCATTGAGCTTAAGCAATTTAAAGATGCAGAGGCAAAAAATACCCTGGATTTATTAAAGAATGTTAGTACGGAATATCATCCCCTTGCGATAGACACTATCCTTCAAAAAACGAATTTTCAGAGACAGCGGTATCATGTCACCGAACAAAGCAGGAACAAGCTGGTATTTGCCACCACGCTGGAAAGGGGGATCAATTTAATCAAAACGATCAAATTGCTCCCTGATAAATACCATGTGAATATGGATGTTGTCTTGAAAAATACTACTGATACCGAGATTTCATTGTCATATGATATTATCGCATCCTCCATGATTACACACGAAGGTGAACCTTCTGCCGACATTGCAACTGTAACAGGGGTAGATATGGGAAATAAAAGGATTAAATTAGTACATACGGCCCCCAAGGAATTGCCTGCCAAGAATGAATCGGTAGGTATTGTCTGGACCGGAGCGACGAATAAGTATTTCTCCACGATTTTGAAGCCCGCATCTAACGACTGGGTTGCATCTGTTAATGCGCAGGCATTTGATGCCCAGGGACAGCTCATAAATGAAAAGGCAGAGCAGGGGGATTTTATGGTTACCTTACAAACAAACAAGCTCCGGATTCCGCCGCATGAGGCTGTCATGCACAGCTATGTCTATTTTATGGGCCCGAAAAAAGAGCAAGTCCTGAAACAATACGAGACGCTCGATATCCTCCTCACCTATGGTTGGTTTACCGTAATAAGCAAGGCGCTTTTGGTTTTTTTGAACGCTGTTCACCAGGTAATCCCCAATTATGGCGTATCTATTATTCTATTAACCATCATTATTAAAGCCATCTTGTTTCCCCTGACAAGGAAAAGCCAGGTCTCTATGTTTAGAATGCAGCAATTGCAGCCCATGATTAATCAGCTCAAGGAGAAATATAAACATGATAAGCAAAGAATGGGAAAGGAGCAAATGCTGCTATTCAAAAAATACGGGGTTAATCCGATGAGCGGCTGTTTGCCCATGTTGCTCCAGCTTCCCGTTTTTTTTGCACTGTTCCGTACCTTACAGCTTTCTTTTGAAATGAGGCAGGCTCCCTTTATGTTCTGGATCAATGACCTCTCCAGGCCTGATACTTTGCTCCACCTGCCGTTTAGCATACCTTTTCTTGGGAGCGCCCTCAATATACTGCCGTTGATTATGACAGGCGCTTCCTTTGCCCAGATGAAAATGACGCCCAAAGCCCCCGCAGTGGACCCACAGGCACAGGCTCAACAAAAGATGATGTCGTTCATGCCCATCATGTTCGCCTTTATATTATATCATATGCCGTCCGGACTCACGGTCTACTGGACAACGAGCACGATATTTAGTATTATTGAAAGCATAGTAATCCGGAAAACTATCAAAAAGATACAACCCAAATAATTCCTCATATTTTTTTATGTACCCCGAAATTCAGGATACGATCGTCGCAGTCTCCACACCTTCGGGGATGTCGCTCCATGCAATTATCAAGATCAGCGGCCCTGAAGCCATTCAGTGTATCAAAGATTATTTCGTTCCCGCCTCTTCTGTTGATTTAGAGACCGTCCCTGCCTATACCTCCGTGAGGGGGCATTTTCATATCCCGAAGGAATATATCGATATCCCACTTGTCTTGTATATTATGAAAAGACCACACTCTTATACAAAAGAAGATGTGGTGGAAATCCATACCACTGGTTCCTCAGCGCTCCTGGAGATGCTTCTCGATGCTCTTTTGTCATGCAAAATCCAAACAAGAAAAAATATCCGGCTTTCACGTCCGGGTGAATTTACAAAACGTGCCTTCTTGCACGGTCGGATAGACCTTACACAGGCTGAGGCCACCATGCGCATCATCCGAGCACAAACAGACCATGAGTTGAGTGTGGCGGTTGCGCAATTAAGCGGGGCTGTCTCAAAACAGATCAAACACATACAAGACGAGACAGTTTCCCTTTGCTCACAGATAGAGGCTGCGATTGATTTTTCAGACCAGGATATTGAACTGATATCTGCGGTAGAAATTATGAACCGGTTGGAGGCGCTTAAGAAAAATACCGCCCGCCTTTTAAGCCGACCGGAAACCGGCAAGGTTTCTCCGGAGGGGATTGATACCGTTTTGTATGGTAAGCCCAATGTTGGAAAATCGAGCCTGATTAATGCCCTTTTGGGAAGGAGACGGTCACTTGTTAGTGAGATACCAGGAACGACACGGGATGTTGTTACCGGTATTTTAGAGACGGGGGGGATTCATTTTAGATTGACGGACACGGCCGGAGTGGATGACGCAAGGGATGTTGTTCTGTCAAAAGCAATGGAAAAAGCACAGTCTGTCTTGAAGAGGGCGCAGGTAATAGTGCTTGTTTTTGATGGCAGCGCCAATTTGGTCAAGCAATTCATGGAAATGAAATGCGGCGACCTGGCAAAAAACGTAATTGTTGTCATCAACAAATGTGATCTGCAAAAAAATGCTTCCCATGGCGAATTGCCGGCTGAGCTAAAAAAATATCCCGTAGTACATACCTCCGCGCTGACCGGTGAGGGATTGGAAAGATTAAAAGGAATGCTGACAGAGACTATCCTGGGAGGCAGGATAAACACATTGCCCGTTCTTCCTGTGCTGCATGTGCATCAAAGAGAGGCATTGCAACGCTCTCTTCAATTGGTTCAACAGGCTATAGCATCGGCAAGAAACAACGAAGGTCATGAATTTATAGCATTAGACTTGCGCATGGCGATAGATGCCCTTGGTGAGATGGTGGGAGAGGTTACAACAGAAGATATTTTAGATAAGATATTTTCTGAATTTTGCATTGGGAAATAAGATGTCCAAGAGACCCTCGTGGGATGAATACTTTTTGCGAATTACCCGGGAGGTGGCTCAGCGCTCCACCTGCTTGCGGAGGCAGGTGGGGGCGATTCTGGTGATGGACAAACACATCCTGACGACGGGTTATAACGGGGCGCCAAGCGGACTCCAGCATTGTTTGGATATTGGCTGTTTACGGGAGCAGCTAAAAGTGCCTCCCGGAGAACGGCACGAACTCTGCCGCGGTCTCCACGCCGAAATGAATGCCCTGCTCCAGGCGGCACATTACGGCATAAAAATTTCAGGGGCGACATTGTACAGCACCACCTATCCCTGTTCTCTCTGCGCCAAGATGCTGGCGAATACAGGGATCAAACGCATCGTTACCCTTTCGGATTACCCCGATGCCCTTGCCAAAGAGATACTCTCCATGGCAAAAATTAAAGTGGAGATTGTGAAACTGGATAATATTTCCAAAGAATGCAACTATAACCATTGAATTATGGGGAATTTTTCTTTTTTTCAAGAATCCCCTTGACATCTCTATATATTGTATGGTATATATTCTCAACCTGTCATATATAGCTATTTCTCATAGTCAGCCAGCCATTAAGAATATTTTGTTCGGTAGTATCTTATAAAAAATATTTTTACACTTTTAGCAAAAATAATTTACTAAATTTGAACAGCAAGTTGAGGGATGATAACGAGTTCTTTAAGTTTCAG
>JABWAQ010000190.1 GCA_013360945.1 Candidatus Brocadia sp. | reverse complement strand
TACCCAGGATAACGGAGAAGACGTTTTTGTGCATCAGACGGATATTGAGAGTCAGGGATTTAGAACCCTCGCCGAAGGAGAGAAGGTGGAGTTTGAAGTGGTGAAAGACCAAAAGGGCTACAGGGCAAAAAAAGTTGTTAAAAAATAACGATCTTTTCTTCTTTGAAAATCATCTTTGATGATGGCTCCATTATTTTGAAATATCTCATAGGGTATCTCTGCGAGTTCGCTATGAACGGATCCAGGTTACAAACCTGAACCTGACAGCGTTCATTGCTGAACAAAAAAGATGAAATTTCCTATACATGAAATTAGGGAAAAATGTTATCCCGCAATACGGTATATGAATTGTAAAAATCCATGTCTCATAACCCACCCAAATATCTCATACACACCCACTCCTGCAAAGAATATGATTGCAGCAATTATTATTGTTATCATCGTACGAAAAAGTCTTTTTCTTCTCCTCATTCTCATGTAACTACCCAGCAATACAACGATGAGATGAATCGCCAGGGTAATACCGGATGAAATAAAACCTAAACGTTGCATTTCGTGATTGGTTAATACCATACCTAAAATGATTAACAGCACTTCAAATGTATAAAGCAGCTTCAGCCAATGCCTGAATAGCAGGTTAAGAATACTGCCGGGAACAGCAACTATTACCAATCCCCAGAAGATTTGACTAGAGGTCATCCCAAAACCTCAATTTAGTATCTAGAATCATTTGAGACATAGTGGGTATAAGGAGAGAATTTTTCATACTCTGTAAGCCGGTACCTAGGGTGGCACTGACAAACTTTGTTTGTCAGTGCTTTATAATCCATATCCACGACGCAGGTAAATAAGCACGGACAAACTTCGTTTGTCCGTGGCACCCGGTCTGGGGAGTTATCTAAAAACCTCACTGTTAGTATTTAGAATCATTTGAAGATAGAGAGGTTCCCGTACAGAAATAGGTTTTGGGATAGCTTCTAAGCCTTGTCATCCAGGCTATGCTCTTACTCTGCTTGTAATATTTATCTGCAAGTCCTTCCAGCATTTTTCCTATTACCTGACTAGATCGGGACAAAGAGGTAAGTAATGTTTTGTGATTAGGTTCCCGATTTACTTCGTAGCCATCGCGAAGATAACTGAGTAACTTCTTTTCATTAAGACACGACCGTAAAATAGCCTGTAGTTTGGGATTGATTGGTGACCCGCACTCCGCCTCGATTAATTTTTGTAAATATTTCTCAGCCTTATCCATCGAGTTGGCGCCTGCCAATGCATCGGCTAGCAGCTTGCAAATCTCCTGATGGTCCCGGGGCTTAAGTTCTTCAGCAATGATGGTCTCCTGTGCTTCTTCAAGGAGTCTCTTTCTATCATCATTATGTTGGTCGCCAGGCAGTAATGTCGTGATGAGGCGTTCAGCACTATCAAGCCGGCCCCACAACATATCATTCTGCCGCCAGAATCGTTCAAAAAAAGCACCGAAATTAGCGAATGCCGTACCGGCCAGTTTACTGCGTCCATTTTGTTTTTTTCGTTCATCCTCTTCGTCTATCAAACTCTTTGCATCTTCAGGACTGATACGAATAATTTCCACAGTATCAGTCTCACCGGCCTCTGTACAATAAAGGATAGGAAATGTAATCATATCATAATCATCATAATACTTATAATAATGCCAAAGATATTGCCGGGCTACCTGTTGGGGTGAACCTTCAGGAAAACTACCTGGATTAAGAGTTTCCTTGCAAATCCCGGAAGATTCTTGCATGACACTTTTAAGCTGTTCCTTTAACGTATTCGCAATTTCTTGTAACGTTTCTGCTCTTTTCCTTATAAAATGTCTACCACAAACCGCGTACAGATAGGATCGTTATCTTTTACCTCCTTCTTAGTTCCGTTTCTTTGCAGCATCTGACCTAATTTTCGGTAGACATGCTCCGTTCCTGTCAATTCATGATCAGCAAGTAATGCACGATCCCGATTATCGGGCTCCGGTGCTGTCGCACGCACAAGCCGATAAAGCTCTTGAATTACACCATGTATATAGATCGCCAACGATACACCGCCGTACATAACTACAGCAAAACGTACCTCCTGGCTAGGCTCATAGTCTGGAGCAACAGTAGATGATTTTGGTAGTGAGGTCTGCTGCAAAGGAATGGTCGCCATAAAGACTCCTATTTGAGAACTTCTCAAACAAATCTATACATAACGTTCTTCTTTAGCTGGCATGAATAAATTGTTGACTCTATTGAAAGGTTATTTCTTTATCATAATCATATATTGTTTTCATCCAGGAAACAACATACTTTTATTGCGTTTAACGTTGTGAAATTTTAATTCTGTAGGGCAACCCTTTAGGGTTGCTATCCCCGTGTAGCTATTCAGGCGGGGAGGCAAGGCTAAAGCCTCGCCCTACATCTTGCATAAAAGATAAAAGTCGCTGAAGGCTTAGTTTAAATCCTGGAATTTATAACAACTCTGTGATATAGATACCTTTATCAGAATTATGGTAAATCATACAAAGATTCACATAACAGGCATTGTACAGGGCGTGGGATTTCGCCCTTTTATTTACAACCTTGCCCATAAATACAACCTCAAAGGCTTTTGTCTGAATGATTCACACGGC
>JABWAQ010000010.1 GCA_013360945.1 Candidatus Brocadia sp. | reverse complement strand
TCGTGTCTTTGCTCGTTTTTCCCTATCCCAACCCCTTCTTTCTCTTGCCCTGCCACTCCCCCTTTTTTGCCTAGCATGACTTTGACGTTACCCTGGGGAATAAAAGCCAAAAAAAGAAGGCTGCTGAACCATACTTAATATGTTCAACAGCCTCCTGAAAAATATTCGCCAGTGATTAAAATAGCCCCTTTACCTTTCCCGTATCCACATCAACATCTACACGCCTGAATGCAGGATCAGAACTCGTTCCGGGCATGAGTTTAATATCGCCCGCCAGGGGCACTACAAACCCAGCGCCTTTGAAGGTCAATATATCACGGATACGCAATCTCCAGCCCTTAGGCGCACCTTTTAATTGTGGATTATCCGTGACAGAAAGATGGGTTTTCACCATGCAAGTCCCCATTTTTGAAATATCAGGGTCATTATCCAATGCCTTGATTTTTGTCAACGCATCAGGAGTAAAATCAACCCCGTCTGCGCCATAAACTTCCTTTGCAATAAGTTCAATACGCGTCTTTAACGGGGTATTTAATTCGTAAAGAAATTTAAAGTTGGTAGGATGGTTACACGCGTCAATAACCGCATCAGCCAGTTCTAATGCGCCCTCCCCCCCTTTGAGCCAGTGCTTGGATACGGCAACACGGGCGCCCGCCGCATCTGCAATTTTCCGAATTACTTTTATTTCAGCCTCTGTATCTGTGTGGAAGTGGTTAATGCAAACCACCGGATTAATTCCCGCTTTCCTTACCGTTTCAATGTGATGGACAAGATTCTCTGTTCCCTTTTCTACCCATGCGACATTTTCTTCTTTATAGGCGGAATCCAGTGGACGCCCGGGCACAGGAATTGGAGCGCCACCATGGCATTTCAGCGCCCTGATTGTGGTGACAACTACAGCCGCATTTGGCCTTTGCCCTGAATAACGACATTTTAAATTCCAGAATTTTTCAAATCCAATATCAGCCCCGAAACCCGATTCGGTCACGTGGTAATCGCCCAGCTTTACTCCAATCCTGTCGGCAATAACCGATGATTGACCAATGGCAATATTAGCAAAAGGGCCTGCATGAACAAAAACCGGTTGTCCTTCTATGGTTTGCATGAGGTTCGGGTTAATGGTTCCCACCATCCATGCAGTCATGGCGCCGGCCACTTCTAAATCGCTCGTTGTTATGGGTTTGCCTTTTTTATCATAAGCAACAACCATCTTGCCTATCCGTTCCCTCATGTCTTTCAAATCTTTTGCAACGGCAAGGATGGCCATAAGCTCTGATGATACCGCTATGGCAAATCCAGATTCCATCATGAAACCATCCATCCTGCTACCAATGCCGACGATTATTTTTCTCAGCGCCTGGGCGCAAAAGTCGATAATCCACCGGAGTTCGACCCTGTCGGGATCAATATCAAGGCGTTTTAAATTACTTTTTGCAAGCCTTTCGTCGTCGTAATTGAATTCGTGTTGTATTCTGGAGGTAATGGCGACCATGGCCAGGTTATGGGCATTTATAATGGCATTAATATCCCCGGTCAGCCCAAGAGAAAAAGGCGTTAAGGGAATGCACTGGGAAAGCCCGCCGCCTGCGGCAGACCCCTTGATATTCATCGTTGGCCCCCCTGATGGCTGACGAATGGCGCCGACAACCCTTTTATCCCTTTTACCCAAACCCTGCACCAGTCCCATAGTGGTGGTAGATTTTCCTTCACCCAGAGGAGTGGGGGTTATGGCGGTAACATCAATGAATTTACCGTCGGGCTTTTTCTCCATTCGTTTCAAAACCTTATTGAAATCAACTTTCGCCACGTAATGTCCGTGGGGCAACAACTCCTCTCTTTCCAGTCCTAATTCCTCGGCTAGTTGATACACCGTTTTCATTCGGGTTTCCGCATCTTCTGCTATTTCCCAATCTGCATGTTTGGTTGGGTCTAATGCCATTGTTTTTCCTCCTCAAGCATGATTTTTTCCTAATTAAATCCAAAATGTCAATAAGAAATGACCGATGAAATTCTAAACTAACCTGTTGAAGTATATTATTTATATCATTTCAGAATTATTGAAGCGGACAATTATACTAATAAAATTTTCAAGGTCAAGAAAAATGATTCACGATTATTAAGATTTTGTTAATATATTTAAGAATTTTGTTGACAAAAGCCTTTGAAAATTATATTAGTAATGCGAGTTATCCGTACAAGACAAAGAAAATGCATCATATCAACCACTTTCTTGTTAAATTCCAGACGCTCGAAAAGGATGCCATTGTTCACTTAGTATCCATTGATATATCCGAAACCCGATTCCCGCGTCTTTCACACCGAGCGCTTCATGGCTGTAAGTTATTGCGACAGAGGTGGTTATCGGCCATTTTCTTGCTATTCAGATGTTTAATATAAATAAATTTTTCACTTATACTGTATCAATGCGCAAAGAAGGTATCTTTTTTGCTGCCCTATCAAAATACAAGGAAGGGAGGAATTAATCGGAATCTGTTCAAAACCGTGACACCGGGAGGCGGTTGTTTGCCATAAGCATCAAGCTTGTTAGTTTCGTATTTCGTACTTAGTGTTTCGGATTCCCTTTTCGCAACATATCTGCGAAAAGGCGTGGATCCTTAACTAAAGAAAGGAGGAAGTTTTGATGAAAAATTTATATACTTTGGGGTTGGCGGGTATATTGTGTGGCGCAATAGCTGGTTTTGCCGGACCGCTTTTTGCTGAAGAAGCCGGGCCTATGCCAGCAATAGCAGCGCCAGAAGCAGAAGAAGGTAAGATAGCCAACTTCTTCAAGAGCATAGAGGTAAGTGGTTTTATTGATACTTATTATAGTTACAATTTTTCCAAGCCAGATGATCAGAGAGGGTCAACGCCTACCTTTGTTCGTGATGGAGCTGAAGGAGACTGGATAGATGTAAGGTCGTTCGACAGGGAAAACAACTCATTTACGCTGGACAATATTGAAATCTCTGTCTTCAAACCATCCACAGAACAAGATCCAATCGGTTTTGGCTTTACGACAAACTATGGTGAAATTGCACAGAGGTTAACATTCATACCGAGCGACGGCAGGGTTGATGACGATGATTTTACCGTAAGCCAGGGATTTGTGACGTACAAGGCCCCCATAGGGAAAGGAATCGATTTTAAATTTGGTAAATTTGCGACCTGGATCGGCGCGGAACTCTGGGAAAGCGTAGACAATCCAAACTTCTCCCGTTCGCTCCTCTATCAGAACGCAATCCCATTTACCAATACAGGTTTGGCCGTAAGCTATCCTGTTTTGGATAGTTTAACCGTAACAGGTTATCTTGTAAATGGCTGGGACACCTTTGTCGATAATAACGATAGCAAGACCTTGGGGTATCAGTTTAATTGGGCGATAAATGATAAAACGAACTTTATTGTTAATGGTAGCCACGGAGCTGAGCAAGACGAAGACATTGCTGATGGCGCTGACGGAAATATGCGGCATTTCTGGGATTTGATTCTTGCATTAAAACCTTTTGAAAAGACGGCTTTTAACCTGAACTTCGATTTTGGCACAGAAGAGGGCGCTGGTGGGTCAGCCAGTGGTTTCTTGCCAGGAGAAGGTAACGGTAAGTGGTGGGGTTTCTCTGGGATTATTAGTCAAGACATTACAGACTCTTTTGGTCTTGCATTCAGGGGTGAATATTTTGACGATAATGATGGCGCCAGGATCGGTGTTGCCCATCTGCGTCTCTGGGAAATCACGCTTACAGGCAATCTTAAAATCAAGGAAAACTTACTCGTAAGACCTGAGGTTCGCTATGATGAGGCTAGCGAAGATATATTCAATGGTCACAGAGGAGAACTCACAACGGCAATCGATGTTGCCTATTTGTTCTAATCAGCAGACTATTATTTTTTAAACAAATACAAGCGTTCACGCTTGCCGTGAACGCCGAAAATTGCGCAATCCCCCTATGTCCCCTTTAACAAGGGAAGGCATAGGGGGATTCGTATTTATACAGAAATGATTTTGTCAATTCATTATGCCTTTGCAAAATCACCAAAAATTAAGTATCGTAAAACGGTGAATTAAGACAACGGTATTTCCGAATACAAGCCACTTTGGCAGTAAACCAACAGAGTCATCACTTCGATGAAAAATTTTTTCTTGCCATAGAGCAATCTGAAAAACAGTGAAAAACAGGCCAATTTACAAGGGGAATCAGTTTTTTGTATTTACTCTCATCTTAATATCCGCATGCTCCTTTTTGCTCTATTTAAACGCAACATACGGCAAATTTGTCTACGATGACTTTAAGATTATTGTAGAAAATTCTTTCATTAAAGAAGGGCGGTATCTCCCCAAAGTCTTCACGAAAGAGTACTTTGCTATTTCAGGGGAGATGAGTTACCGGCCACTTGTCACCATTTCATACTTCATTGACTATGCCATCTGGCGCTTAAATCCCTTTGGATTTCATCTCACGAATGTGGTTTTGCATACCTTAAATACGGTACTTTTTTACCTTTTCCTTCGTCTCGTTTTACACAACAATAAGGCCATTTTATTTTCAATTTTTTTCTTTGTCACCCATCCCATCCTTATGGAGACGGTAAATGCCATCGGCTATCGGGAAGACCTCTTATCTGCAACCTTTCTCCTTGTTTCGATTATTTATTTTGTAAAATCCGATGACCTTCTTTATAAGAAAAAGGGAGAAAAGAATCGGTTTATATTTTATTATGCTATTTCTCTTCTTGCGTATTTCTGTGCCCTCTTTTCAAAAGAAATGGCCATAACCCTCCCTGCGCTGCTTGTATTGTTTGTAGTATTTTCCGATCAAAAGACATGGCCTGCCCTTGTAAGAAGATTTAAGGGAGTCTATATAGGGTATCTTGTGATTTCCCTATTCTACATCGTAATTCGATTTATGGTATTCAATAATCCCGTGTTAAAATCCGCCTATCAACCCGGTGGCTTCTGGGTAAATACCTTTACCATGATTAAGATACTGGCATCCTACGTCAAATTGTCGTTCTTTCCGCTGAACCTTAACGCTGACTATGTGGCGCCTCCTGTAGCGCATCCGATGGAAGGGTCATTTATTCTCTCCATAATCTTCGTAATCTCAATTTTTATTGTATGTGCGATATTATGCAAAACTAGGAACACGTTTGCCTTTTGGATGGCGTGGTTTTTTATCACGCTGTTGCCCGTCATGAACATCCTCCCAATAGGCAATATCATGGCAGAGAGGTATCTTTATATCCCAGTGATGGGATTTTGTGTGGCGAAAGGGATTCTCATTTACCGGATCACAGATCCCACCCTGTCTCCGCGCGCCCTTCCATTGAGGCGGACCGTGCAACTGGCGCTGGTGACCTTAATGATCGGGGGATACGGATTCTCTATTATCTGGAAGAACGGAAATTGGCGGGACGAACTCACGCTGTGGACGAAAACCATCATGCGTTCCCCCAATAGCTATCGTGCCCATTGTAATTTGGGAAATGTTTACATAGAAAGCGGTCTTATAGAAAGGGCACAGAAGGAATATCAAACTGCCTTGCGCATAAACCCAAAGGATGCCAGCGTTCATAGTAACCTTGGGAACGTTTACACCAAACAGGGACTTACCGGCAAGGCCTTTATAGAATACCAGGAGGCCCTTCAACTGGACAGGAATTATGCGCCGCCTCACAACAATCTCGGCAATATCTATTTTAATCAAGGCGCTATTGATAAGGCAAAACAGGCATATGAAGAGGCAATAAGGATAAAGCCCGACTATGCGCTGGCCCATAATGGACTTGGCAATGTTTATAACAGAATGGGCGATCTCGACAAGGCCATGGAGGCATTTAAAAAATCTCTTTATTACGACAGCAGGTACATCCCCGCACTGATTAATTTAGGTGTGAATTATGCCAGAAGAGGACAGCTCAACGAAGCCGTTGTTAAATTCAAAAAAGCTATCGAATTAGATATGAATCAATCGTTAAGCCATTACAACTTGGGTCTTTCCTATGAAAAATTGGGAAAACAGACTGAGGCCATCAATGAATACAATATCGTACTTCGGCTGGATCCCAAT
Organism: Candidatus Brocadia sp.; assembly: GCA_013360945.1. Classification (GTDB taxonomy): domain Bacteria; phylum Planctomycetota; class Brocadiia; order Brocadiales; family Brocadiaceae; genus Brocadia. The sequence goes on along the minus strand of JABWAQ010000010.1, from coordinate 48,067 downwards.
AACCTCAATGCTTACTTAGCGCTGGGAAGTCTGTATCAAGGATTGGGCTTGATAGACAAGGCTATAGACACGTTCCAGAAAATTATTATCCTTAACCCAAATATCGTACAGGTTTACAAAAAGCTTGTTTTTTTATACCTCGATAATAGACATGATAGTGAAATGTCTCAATACTATTTAAAGGAATTATTAAGAGTAGACCCCTCACAGGCGCAAAAAGAGGACATCAAACGGATCCTGGATCGCATGGAACTAACAGGAAACTGATGCTTCACAATGCCTTATTAATTAAGGATTGCGGGCTTATTGATAAATCCCTGCCGCAGCAAGGCCGTAACCAAAGAAGTTCAACCACAAAGAACGCAAAGTTTTACACAAAGGTCACAAAAAACCTTACAGAAAAAAGAAGTTTTTTAAAGAAAACATTCACGAGCCGAAGGCTCACAAAAGGTCATGAAAATATGCATTTTCGCATCATACCATAATCAGAATTCCAGAATCTGAACTTATCAAGGTGTTGGGCACGTAGTAGCAGAGATAAGACTCGAACGCGTAATGTAGAAAAGTGGGCCCACAAGGATTCGAACCTTGGACACGCGGATTATGAGTCCGCTGCTCTAACCGGCTGAGCTATGGGCCCATGAGGATGATTTAAAATTATAACAAAATCCCGTCTCTTTTCAATTTCATTTTAAAATAGCCATCCTTCCGGTCTATCTTTTACCGTTACAAAATATCGATTTTTTTCATGGTAATGATATTTTTATCGTAGCACTCTTTTAAAAAAATCCTTTTTAAAAGTATCTGTCCCAATAATTTTTTTGTGATTAATAAACTTGATACATAGTCACCATAATCTGACGGGTGGCACGGACAAACTCTGTTTGTCCGTGCCACCCTGTTATCAATGTAAAATTCATATTTTATGAGCATCTAAGTATATAAGTCAAGAGACTCGCAGACCGCCCGATAAGCAGGCAAAATCATGGCTTAATCCCTGTTGCCATATCGGCTGTATTCCAGACAGCTTTTTTCTATAATCATGTCATCCTTTCGGGATTTTCCGGCCTGTCCATTTTTCTTATTGGCTCTTTACTATATCAGAGAAAATATTCTCTGTCCGTTTTCGCTGAATAGTTACAAATTTATTTAACATTCAAAGTTCTTTCCGCAAAAGATAGCGCTAGAGTGGCGGAGAAAACATCCGGTCTATTATAAGGCCGATTAAGGTAAAACAAGCGGGTATCCTCTTAAGAGTTTTATCTTGACCCTGATAAATCCTCGTGTATATTGTTAACAGCTATAAAATATAGCATTCCCACAACACGTGGGAATCCGTAAAAGTGACAATTCCCATTTTTTGCACACGATAAGTATCTTTCTTTATGCCTTACTCTACTCTTATATCGGCTTCGGAACTGGCCAATCATATTACCGACCCGGATTGGGCGATTGTCGATTGCCGTTTTTCATTGGATGATACGGAACGTGGGCGAAGGGATTACCTAAATGCCCACATCCCTGGCGCCATCTACGCCCACTTAAACGGAGATTTATCCGGTCAGATCATTCCGGGCACGACCGGACGCCATCCCTTGCCAAGCCATGAAGCATTTACCCAAACCCTGTCAAATTGGGGGATAGATGCCGGTGTTCAGGTGGTAGCGTATGATGACAAAGGCGGTGCAATGGCAGCAGCCCGACTCTGGTGGATGTTGCGATGGTTTGGACATGATGCAGTTGCCGTTTTGGACGGAGGTTGGCAACACTGGGAAAGCAAAGCTTATCCAATGTCAAGCGGTGTTGATACCCGAAAACCGGGAATCTTTATTCCCAGAGTTCGAAACAATTTATTATTCAGTTCTGCAGACGTATTGAAGATACTGCATAATCCAAACTTTCGATTACTTGACTCCCGCAGCGCAGACCGCTATCGTGGCGAGAATGAGACGATCGATCCGATAGCCGGACATATTCCTGGCGCTCTATCTGCTCCTTTTGCCAATAACCTGGATTCAAGCGGTTTGTTTATCTCCCGGGAAGATTTGAATGCCCGCTTTCAGGGGTTGCTTGGTGATGTGTCACCTGATCATGCGATTTTCTATTGTGGCTCCGGGGTCACCGCAGCGCACAACCTTCTTGCCTTTGTCCATGCAGGTTTGGGAGACGCCCGTTTGTATGCCGGTTCATGGAGTGAATGGATTGCCAACCCTGATCATCCAATCTCAAAGGGATTAGATTGAGAATTTCAGTAACAATTGGCTTTTTGAAAAATCTTAATAAAAATCTGGTTTTAGCATCTGTGTAGCGCGAACTTCAGTTCGCATGACAGCGACATAAATGTCGTGCTACATGCTCCGACTCGCTCAATTTAGAATGTTTTTCAAAATGCTAAATTGTTATGAATTTCAGAACTGACTGGAAATCTACGAAACCTGATAGATCAACCCTTCCCGAAGCGATTAACATCACACCGCTCGTCTCTATCGATTTAATTCGTAAGCATATAATTTTATTGAATTTTATCCTCATTGCTGGTATCATTCCTATCTTATTTTTATACATGTCTTAACATTTATTGAGAGGATTATATGGCAAGTGGTTTTAAGGGGAAGAAGAAACATCGGTTAAACAGGAAAAAATATCTTTTGAAAAGACGCAGAAGGAAACATGAGAAGGTTTGATGTAAATTTACCGGTATATATAAGAATTTTCATGCGGACACATTCATCATGATGAATGTGTCCAGAATTAAACCTCCAGTGTTAATACACCTAAAATTAAGATACATGGGTAATTATTCAGCAAAAATGAATGATACCATGCCACCCCTTGCGGGCTAACCGTAATTGCATAACAATATGCCAAAATATAAGCACCCGGCGGCAGAATCGGACATCAATCGTTTGGAACATCATGGTTTGGACAGATGCCAGGATAAAAAAGTTGCATGCATTTGAGAGATATTATGCCCGGGGAGTGGCAACTGCGGACTTACACAAGCTGGGGGGGGATGTGTTTCAGGAGAAGGCATGAAAGAAGCACGATACCCTGCGAAAGGCCGCCTCAAAGTTCACGTGCACACAACAATCCGGATATTTTGTATAAAAAAATAGAGGCTTCATGCATTGCATGGAGCCTCTATTCATCGCCGTTGAGATGGGTAATCAATTCGTCGTTACACCCTCGAGAAATCCCTCGAGTTTCCTGCTTCGCAGAGGATGCTGAAGTTTGCGAATGGCAACGGTTTCAATTTGACGTATTCGTTCCCTTGTTATATTGAAACGCTCTCCAATTTCTTCCAACGTGTGGGTATATCCATCGCTGATACCAAAGCGCAGTTTAATCACCTCGCGTTCACGATGACTCAGGGTATCAAGCACCTTTTGCAACTGTTCCTTAAGTAAAGACTGATGAACGGCCGAGATCGGCGATTCTATCTTTTTGTCCTGGATAAAATCCTCGAACATCGTTTCGCCATCATCACCAATCGGATTCTCCAACGACACCGGCTGAGATGCGATTCGAAATACCCGGTAAACCTCTGAGACAGGAATTTTTGCCTCTTTTGCAATTGCCTCTACTTTAGGTTTTTTATCAACGACTCCCGGCGAGGTCCTCAATACCCTGTTCGCCTTGTTGATTACGTCCGTCATATGTACCGGGATGCGTACCATCCTTGCTTTATCGTCTATTGCCCTGATAATCGCCTGCTTAATCCACCACGTAGCATAGGTACTGAATTTAAAACCCATCCGATAATCGTACTTATCAACTGCCCGCATCAGGCCCGTATTCCCTTCCTGAATAAGATCATGAAAGACCATACCGCGTTTCCTATACCTCTTTGCAATGCTTACTACCAATCTCAGATTGCCTTCAGAAAACCGGTTCCTGGCAGATTCATATTCATTATAGATGGAGTTTATGGTGTAAATAGCTTTCTTTATTTCTCCCGTTGTTTCCATGGGCAAGGTCTTCATTATGCCAAAATTGAGCAAAGATTTCTTACAGATTTCTTTCTTATGATATGAACCTTGCCTTGATAAAACCTCCAGTAATTCCTTCATAACAGGCAAAATTGTTTCTCCGCGAATGTGCAAAGCCTCCAACTCCCTGATCGCCCCCCTCTTCCTGGATGCCGTCTTTCTCAGGATTCTGGATTTTACATTTTTGGGTATAGATCCACCGATAATCTTTTCGTAGTCTTTCAGATTTTTTCCGAGTATCTCTTTAATTTTTTCGGCAACGTGATGAATTTGCTCAACCGTCTCATTTTTGCACTTATCTTTTGTTACCGCGGTCTCGATAAACTGAACAAGCTCGGACTCGCTGCCCAACTCTTCAAGAATATGCGCGTATCTTTCAAGAGCATAATCAAATCCCAATACCCTTCTGTGAAGGAGCCGGCTCATAATCTTTATCTTCTTTGCCAAATAGAGTTCTTCTTCACGAGATAACAAAGGCAAGGTTGACATTTCCTTTAAATAGAGACGAACCGGGTCATAGTCCTTACATTTCACCTGATCTTCAAAAGCCTCGCCTTCATTAACGTCTTCTTCAACAGGGTAATTTTCATAGTTTTCATCAGTTAGATGGTTAATTCTGTATTTTAGTGTATTCATGTTTAACTTTTCCTGACTTCAAGTTAAGATTATAAGATATGATAATTCCGACACATATAACAAAAATGCATCATAAAATGTTTACACAAAAGATATATTTGGAAAATATATCATAAGCAATTAATCTGGAATAAGTTACTAATAGCAGATATTTGCTGTAAAATCCGATCCCGAAATTCTCCAGCCTCTGTTCCGCTACCCACGCAGAATTACGCTGCGCAAAGGTCTTAAAATCTGTTTGAATAAACCGAATAGGAAATTTTAATATTTCAAAACTCAGTATCCGGCGGTCTGCCCAGAAATTAACGCCCGACACTTTTTTATTGACATTCCCTGAATATTTAAATAATATTCTAATGTAATTAACAATCATTTTCAATAACGATCTATTTTATTATGGAAACCGTAGAAAAACTTACCGAAACATTGAGAAGCCACGGCATGAAGATCACCCCACAGCGGTTAATGATCTTCAAAATTTTAGAGGACAATATCTCCCATCCATCTGCAGAGGACATCTATAAAAAGGTAAAAAAGACTTACCCTACGGTATCGTTTACCACTATTTATAAAACCCTTGAAACATTAAAAGAGTTAGGAGAAGTCAGCGAACTCATCATTGACGAAGACCGCAAACATTACGACCCCAACACAACTGTCCACCATCACGTAATCTGCTCTGCCTGCAAAAAGATCGTTGATGTCTTTGAGGATTTCTCATCTCTCGTCAAACTGCCTGACTTCCTCAAAAAGGATTACACCGTCCTGGGGTTCCAGATATCTTTCTATGGCATTTGCAGAGAGTGCAACTAGGAATCTTGCCATAGTTACGAATTCTAACGTTTCCACGTGATAGGCAAAAAGAGCAGTATGAGGCTATAAATTTCCAACCTGCCCAGGAGCATACAAAAACTTAAGATCCACTTGCCGGCGTAAGCCACCTCGCTAAAATTTGCCATAGGGCCGACCTTTGCCAGACCTGGCCCACAGTTAGCCATACAAGTAGCCACGGCGGAAAAGGCAGTAATTATATCCATGTTTAAAGCCATTAATGCCAATGAACAGATACCAAAGAATCCTAAATATACGACAAAAAACACAGAACTTTCTGTAATAATTTCTTCGCTTACTGATTCGCCGTTGATCTTTACATGTTTCACCATGCGTGGTCTTAATATGCGTATTAATTCTCTCATGCTCGATTTTAGCAACAGCAATATCCGTACACACTTTATACCACCGCCCGTTGAGCCCGCGCATGCGCCAATAAACATCAGCAAGATCAACAAAAACCTGCAAGCATTCGGCCATAAATCAAAATCTGCGGAAACATGCCCCGTTCCGGTACATACCGTTATTACCTGAAAAAAGGCGTATCGAAAGGAATTACCCAAAGCATAATAACGTTCATCTTTTAATCCGCCATTATATGCTTCCGGTTGACTGAAATATAAATTCAGCGCGACAAAGATAATTGCTATAAAAACGAGAATTGCAAAGAATCGAAGTTCCGAGTTTTTAAGAATTTTTTTAAATTCCTTCTGGAAACACATATAGTAAAGTGAGAAGTTACATGCACAAATAAACATAAAAGTTGCAACGGCGATTTCCATATAAAGGCTGTTATAAAATGCAATACTTACATTTTTCGTAGAAAAACCCGCCGTGGATACAGTGCTGAATGTATGACATACTGCATCAAAGATGGGCATGCCCCCGCAGAAGAGAGCCAATATCATTGAGGCAGTGATGGAGAGATAGATAAACCACAGGAGTTTCGCAGTCTCACCTATCCTTGGACTTAACCTGTCAGCTGTTGGACCGCTAACCTCCGCGCTAAAAAGTTGATAGCCACTCACGCCCATAGCCGGAAGCAAGGCAATAAAGATAACAATAATCCCCATACCACCCAACCAGGCGGTAAATGCCCTCCAAAAAAGAATACTGTGGGGCAATATTTCAACTTCCTTAAATATAGATGCCCCTGTGGTGGTAAAACCGCTGGCCGTTTCAAAAACAGCGTCACAATACGTTACACATACCCCTGAATACCAGAAAGGAAGTGCTCCTAAAAAGATACATACGATCCAGCTGAGCGTGACAATGGTGATACCCTCTCTAATACCTATATCTTCCTTTTTTCTAAAAAATGCCTTGCTTAGCCCCCCCAAAATTCCTGCAATAATACTGGTATAAATAAAGGCCCACGTTGCGGTATCGTCTTTGTAATAAAGAGCTACACCCAATGGAATCAGAAGGATGCTGGCTAACATAAGCATAACATTACTTACCGTATACAGGACAATGGGAATGTTCATAATTGGTGTGTGTTAAAATTGGTGAATTTATGTTCGGTCTTTTTTGCCTATGAAAAGGGATTGAACCTTTTCGATGGCATTGGACAGGGCAAAGACGATGACTCTTTCGTTAGGTTTAATGACGGTATTGCCCGCCGGTATCTGCATGACACCCTCGCGTACAATGGCGCCCAGGATAGCCCCTTGCGGAAAGGATGTTTCTTTGAGTGGTTTGCCCACAATCCTTGATCCTTCCTCGGCAATTAATTCTATAGCCTCGGCCTCGCTTTGATGAAATTTTACAACGGAAAGTGTATGACCACGCCGAATGTACTGTAATATAGAACCCACGGTAATTAGCCTGGGATTTATTACAATATCCAAGCCTAATGAATTGATAATGGGTACAAATGCCGGCTCTACGGTAAGCACGATCGCCTTTTTTGCGCCAAGTCTTTTGGCAAGCAACGAAGACAAGATATTGGTCTGTTCGTCTTCGGATAAGGCTACGAAAAAATCAGCGATGTCTATGGATGATTCCTTCAGGAGGTCGATTTCAAGGGCATTTCCCTGGAGTATGATCGTTTTATCAAGAACCGTTGCTGCTTGCTGTGTCTTTTCCTTATCAGGCTCAACTATGGTGACCCCGATTTTTTGACCTTCCAGTTTTTTCGCCAGCTCAAGGCTTGCACGATTTACACCGTAAATAACGACCTTTTCAACCTCATCTGCGCGCCTGTTTACCATCGGTAGAAAGTAAGGCAATGCCTCCCTGGCTACGAGCACAAAGATGTTGTCGTGCGATAGTATCTTCGTGTCGCCGGTCGGTATAACCATCTGTTCATTTCGTTGAATAGCGACGATAAGGAACGAATCCGTAGATTCGATTTCCTTTAATTCAGAGAGTTTTTTCCCTACTATGGGGGCATCCTCAGGCACGTTAAATCCCCTCAGGAGGATATCTCCTTCCGTGAAATCAGCCACATAGATGGCCCCAGGTGTTCCAATAATATTCAAAATAGAACTAATGGTGATCTTTTCCGGATTTATCACATGGTCTATGTGGAATCCATTCTGGTGTAAGAGTGGTTGTTCATCACTAAGCTCAGTGCTTCTTATCCTGGCAATCTTTGTTTTAACGCCATAACTATGAGCGATCGTGCATACCACCATATTAATCTCATCGCTGTTCGTAACAGCCAATATCATATCGGCATTTTTTATTCCCGCTTCTTCCAGGATTATGGGCGAACTGGCGCTTCCCGATACAACAAAGACATCCATCTTTTCACTAATCCGCTTTACGAGATCAAGGTCTTTTTCCACGACTGAAATATCGTGTCCTTCCTTTGATAATTGTTTTGCAAGATTAGACCCTACAGCGCCTGCACCAACTATAACTATTTTCATGATATTGCAAATACCTCAGACATAAAATATTCTATATCCCGAAAACCGGGAGTTATTCTGCTCCCCGATTCTGACTCACCCTGCCAGAATTGGCTAAATCTTCCGCGCACCTTTCCCCTAATTCTTGAAATTGAAACTTTAGCACTTCTCCCCCCATATTCGGATCCTCTGCCCTCAGACCATCGACAAGATTCTTCACATTCTCATACTTTCCTTGTTCATACATAGCCTTTGCGATGTCCAGACGACCCTGCCAATACAAGTGATTATTTTGGGGCGCTTCTTTGATCCATATTGAACACCACTCCAATGCGCGGTCATATTGTTTCATCTCTTTTAAACATTGGATGAATTCCATCTTTATGGTATCGTCATTTGGGAATTGCTTTACAATTTCTCCGTAAAAAACAAGCGCCCTTTGCCAATCTTTTAACGCAAACAGCGCTTTAGCCAATTTACTCTTGGTTTGTAAAATCTTCTCTTCCAGTTCAGGTTGTTTCGAATATTCCGTAATTTGTCTTTCAAGAATCGCCTCCGCCCTTTTATAATCCTTGTTGGTATAAAAGGTGGTTGCCACCGTATCCATGGTATCAAAATCCATTTTTTTAATATTGACCAGGGATTCAGCGGCCTGCTCCGCCACACGTTTATCGGCATCCTGAAGCGCCTTTATCAATGATTCTATTGCCCGCTGGTTTCCGATTTGCCCTAATGCGGTTACCGCAGATTCCCGCACCCGGGCGCTGGCATCCGAAAGGAGTTTCATGAGCGACTCTACACAGACAGGGTCGCCAATTTTGCCCAAGCTGTCGGCGGCATACCAACGCACGCGCTCCTGTTCGTCATTCAGGGCTGCTATCAGAGATTCTACAGCGCGGCGATCATGGAGCTTGCCAAGGGCTGCAGCCGTACATTCCCGTATTTTTGATTCTTTGTGTGTTAAAAACACCATCAACGGTATGACTGCCCCTGTATCTCCAATTTGTCCTAATGCTTCTATGGCAGTACATAGGATGGATAAGTCGGTATTGTTATTTAATGCTGCTATTAAAGCCTCGTTTGCCTCGCGTTTTCCCAATTTGCCTAAGGCTTTAGCAGCTTTTTCTCTGACAACAAGGCTTTTATCCTCCATGGCGTCAATCAAGGGTTTAACAGCCCTCTCACCACCAATCTCTCCCAATGCCTGAACCACTTCAATGCGGACCCCCTCTTCTTTATCTGAAATGGCATTAATCAGCACATCGATTACCGATGGGTCTTTGATCTTTGCCAATTCTTTTGCCGCAAATATTCTTACTTCCGGGTAGTCGCCTTTGATAGCCTCAATTAACGGTTTTGGGTCCGACTTATCAGATCGAATCTCAAGGAGTTTAATTGACTTTTCGGCTACTTCAAGCTTCATTTGTGAGATCTTTGATTCCAGCTGCCTCTGATTTTCTTCCTGCTTCAATACTATGTCTTCCAGCCATTGTTCCCGTGTCTTTGTTTTGTTGAGAAGCCACCACTCGGTCCACCATGCCAAATCATCACTGCCGGTCAGCTTTGTGATCTTTTCCAGTGATTTCTTTGCAACTTCTTTCAATCCACGGTCATCTATGGTAAGCATCTTGATCAGGGGTTCTACGGCATCACGATCGTTCGTATTGCCCAGCGCCTTTGCCAATAAAATCTTTACCTTTAATGACCGCTGAGGGTCCAGCATTGCCTCTGACATCTTCTGGATAGAATTTTTTGTTTTTAATTCTCCAAGCGCCTCAGCCGCGGCATTTTGCAAGGCAACCGAGTCGCTCTCCAGCAAGGTAATCAGGACGTCAGTCGCCCGGTCATCTTTGGTAAATCCAAACGCTTTAATAACAGAAATCTTAACATCCTCACGCTCTTTGTCATCTTTTAATATTCTTAGCAGTGGTTCCTGTGCGTTGAGGAGATTAAGTCCTAACAAAGAAACGGCAGCAGAACTCCGTATCGTAGGATCATCGGAATGCAACTGTTCCGTCCATTCATCCATCTTACGCCGAAGTTCAATTGCTGTCTTTAGATGTGCCTTTTCAATCGCAACTTTTTTAGAAATTGCCGAGCATCCTAACATCCCTGATAGACTTACAGATGCCAGTAATATACTGCAAAGCGTTCGTTTTGATTTTTGCATAAAACAACTATAATATTTAATAATATGTTAGTGCAGGAAAGGTAAGTATACGGTGAGGGCATTCATGTAGTTATCATGTAGTAATGAAGTAGGATAGCAAATTTTGCCTTCTCAGTCAACATAAAAGTACCCCTCTAAATACGTTGGGCGCATGGATACACAGGTTTGTCGATCGGCTACCCCTTCGACGGTATTCGACTGAGCCTCTGATCAGTGTTCAGGCCGGGGATGCCGAAAACCCGCCGAACCATCATGACGAAGACCATACTGCCCGATTCTGAATCAGCGCTTACGCGGAATAAAGGAAGTTTTGACAGGGAGGAAGAAACGCAAAGTTATCTCTAAACGGTATGGGTAAAGGAAAAAAAACTTTTTTTCAGCAGGCCTGCCACCGTAAAAAAATTCACGTAAAACCGTTCTGCCTGTTTCATATAATCCTTCTCTAATGCGGCATAATCTTCCAGCATCTTTTGTTTATCTGAGACAATGCCCTTGAGCGATTCCAATTCTCCCTTATAAGCGTCAGCCCACCGGGCAATCATATCTTTTGTCACTTCTACGTGAAACTGGATGCCATAAATATTCCTGCCGTATTTTAACGCCTGATTCTGACAGAATTCCGAAAAGGCCAATCGTTTTCCGCCTTGAGGAATGCCAAAGGTATCGCCATGCCATTGAAATACCTTGAAAACTTCCGGAAGGTCTTTAAACAAATCATCCTTTAATCCATCATCATTAAGAACTATCTTGTACCACCCAATCTCTTTTACGGGATTTTTTGTCACTTGAGCGCCGGTTGCCTTTGCAATCAATTGTGCGCCCAGGCAGATGCCCAAAAAGGGCACCACCTCTTCAGCGATTCTTTTGAGTAAGAGGTCTTCATCTTTCAGGAACCGGTATTTCTCCTCTTCATACACATTCATGGGACCACCGAGACAAATAATCGCCTGAAAATCCTTTTCCAGTTTTGGCGTTTTATCACCCTGCGAGAGATCAATAACCGTGTATGGCAACTTATTATCTTCCAAAAAATCTGCAAGAGTGCCAGGACCTTCGATATCAATGTGTTTTATAAATAAGACCACGTCTTTACTCCGAAAATAAAATCCAAAGTATTTATATTATGTTGTAATGCTTCGTCAGGATATTAGAGTTAATATCGTTTGTCAAGCCAAAATAATACCCATGCGGTATTTCAACCGTTAAGCAACGAGAAACATACAAAATGTAACATCACCAGACTATTGCAAATAGCAAGCGTAGGGTGCGTCCCACGCACCAATTCATGTTAAGTATAAAAGACGATGCCAGAATATCGCAGGGCAAAATAGAAGGTGGTGCTTAAGCCATGCAAGAATTTTGGAAATACCTTGAAATTGTAAAATAGAAATTGTATTCTATTTTGTATGATTGTCGTAAGAAGGACAAAACCGCTGGTACGACAGCGCTTAAAATCGTATCCTGCTGTGGCGTTAGTCGGACCACGCCAATCCGGTAAAACCACGCTGGCGCGCTCTTTGTCAACCGAGTATTTCGATCTGGAGCAAGAACCAGAACGGCTGCGTCTGGACGTCCACTGGCCTTCGTTGATCAAGACCAAACGTCTCATCGTGTTCGACGAGGCCCAGTCGTGGCCGGAATTGTTTCCGCGGTTACGCGGGGTAATCGATATGGAACGGCAAAGGTTTGGGCGCTTCCTGCTGCTGGGTTCCATTTCCCCGGCGCTCATGAAACACGTCTCTGAGTCCCTGGCAGGACGTCTCTCCCTGGTTGAGTTAAACCCTTTTACTCTTACCGAACTTCCAGATATTCCGCTGACGGAACTGTGGTTGCGCGGCGGCTTTCCCGACGGCGGTGTTTTGATGTCCGAACGTTATCCTCAATGGCAGAAGGACTATCTCGATCTCCTGACACAACGCGATTTGCCAAACTGGGGATTGAGCGCAAAACCGCAAGTGATGCAGCGTTTGCTGAAAATGTTGGCGGCCGTTCATGGCCAATTGTGGAATGCCGCGCAGATTGGTCAAAGCCTCGGCCTCTCGTACCATACGGTCAACAACTATGTATCTTTTCTGGAAGGGGCTTTTCTCATTCGCAAACTACAACCCTGGTTTACAAATTTGAAGAAACGGCTTGTTCGGAGTCCAAAGTGTTATTGGCGTGATACCGGTATTCTCCACAGTTTACTCGGCATTCAGGACTATGAAACGCTCCTGAATCAACCCTGGGTGGGGGCAAGTTGGGAGGGTTTTGTTATCGAGCAAATCCTGGATACCTTGAACATGACCGGACGGCCGGTGGAACCATGGTTTTTCCGTACGGCTGATGGCACTGAGATTGATCTCATATTCCGGTATAAGAACAAATTATGGGCTATCGAAGTGAAGCTGACATCGGACCCTTCTCTGCAGGATTTTGACCGTCTCAACCGTGCTGCCGATCTGGTTGGAGCGGATATGCGCGTCCTTGTCTCCCAGACAATTCAATCAGTGATAGGAGAGGAGCAGATTTCGTGTTCGTTACCGGAGTTGTTGAAAATATTCGTTAAACTGTAACAGTTCAACTTACCGCGGAGAGCGCGTAAAGGCTAATGTCTGAATACCGCAGGACAAAAATAGAAGGGGTGCTTTATGCGCATCTTGATTTGTGGTAAATTCTATACCGCTATACCTTATCGCTGAGCTTGAATACACAATATTCAGCACACATGGAACAAACCTCCTCGTTTTGAGGTCTCCCCTTTTCGCGAATGCTTCTGGCTACTGTAGGATCGATGCAGGTGCTAAACTGTCCCTCCCAATCCCTCTTTCGCCTGAATTGCGACATCTTTTTGTCCCATTCCAATGCAGATTTAATACCCTTGGCAATATCAGCCGCATGGGCTGCGATCCGCGCAGCCATCACGCCACTTCTCACATCGGCCGGACTCGGCAGGCTCAGATGTTCCGTTGGTGTTACGTAGCATAAGAAGTCCGCCCCTGCAGCGGCTGCTATAGCCCCGCCAATGGCAGAAGTAATATGATCATACCCGGGAGCGATGTCCGTAACAATGGGTCCGAGTACATAAAAGGGCACTCCTTTACAGAGTTCCTTTTGTAACTGAACCTGCGCAGTCACCTGATTTAATGGCACGTGTCCGGGACCTTCTACCATAACCTGCACACCGGCATCCAGCGCCCTTTGCGCAAGCTCGGCAAGTACGTTTAACTCGTACACCTGCGCACGATCAAAGGCGTCTGCCAGGGCCCCTGGCCGCATGGCGTCTCCCAGGCTCAGGGTCACGTCATATTCTTTTGCTATAGCCAATATCTCATCGTATTTTTCATACAGGGGATTCTCCTGTCCATTGTGGATCATCCATTCTACGAGAAATGTTCCGCCACGGCTGACGACGCCGCAAATGCGCTTGTTTTCTTTCAGATGCTTAAGCACCCCTCTTGTGGCGCCACAATGCACGGTAATAAAATCCACACCATCCTCACAGTGCAATCGTACTGCTTCAAGCATGTCTTTTGCGGTCATATCGACAATCGAGCGCCTGTGCTGAACGGTCTTTACGGCCGCCTCATAAATGGGTACGCTCCCCACGGCAATGGAGGCCGATCCGATAATCTTTTGTCGTATCGCCCGTAAATCGCCGCCGGTGCTCAGGTCCATTATCGCATCAGCGCCTGCTTCCTCAGCAGCCTGCAATTTATCCATCTCGCTTGTGACATCAGCATAATCGGCCGAAGTTCCAATGTTTGCATTCACCTTCGTTTTGAGCCCTGCACCTATACCACAAACCTTTGATGCCTTACGCTTATGATTTGCTGGAATGACGATTCTGCCCACGGCAATATGATCCCGAATATATTCTGGATCGAGTCCCTCATTCTTCGCAACCAACTTCATCTCTTGTGTAATGATATTTTGCCTGGCCAGTTGTAACTGTGTCATATTTTTTCCCGGTCTTTATTCCAAAAAGTTCAGCTCACCCAGCGGTGAACTATTGCTTGTATCCTTTGCAGAGACTCTTTCAGCAAGTCCATAAAGTCTTGCCACCTCGCGATCTGTCAACTTCCGGTATTTTCCGATTTTCAGTGCCGGGTCATATAAATTACCAATTTTTATCCGCCGCAGGATGCGTACCTTATAGTTACACTCAACGAGCATACGGCGGATCTCCCTGTTTTTGCCTTCCTTCAACACCATCTCAAACCTGCTCCTTTGCCTGCCCCTGCGCACATGACGGATCCTTACCGGACGTGTCTTGCCAAAGGAAAGCCAGACACCGGATTCCAATGCCTTAATTGCCGTATCCGTCAGGTACCCATCTACCTCGACAAAATAGGTTTTATTCACTTCATACTTCGGGTGAGACAATTTGTTTGCGAGGTCGCCATCGTTGGTTACGATAATCAGCCCTTCACTCTCCTTGTCCAGCCTTCCTATGGTATATATCCTTTGCGTCACATTTTTTATAATATCAACTGCCTTTATCCGCTCCAGCTCGTCACGATTTGTGCACACGTAGCCCTTCGGTTTATTGAGTAAGAAATAAATCTTGCGCTGCCTTTGTATCAATGCCCCATCGCAGCGTATCTCGCTTTTATCTGCATCGATAGTGGTACCTAACGTTTTGACGCGTTTCCCGTCAACAGTTACCCTTCCCGCTGCAATGATTTTTTCACATTCACGACGCGAACCAATCCCCGCCTCTGCCAGTATTTTTTGCAACCGTTCTAACATTAATTCCTGCTTTTTGCCTTCCTTTTCGCGTCCCGCAACATTTCCTGGGCCTGTTTTCGGGTAATATCCGTTTTTTCGCTGCCCCTGATCATGTCTGCAATTTCTTCAAGCCGGGATTCACCCGCTAAACTTTCAATGGTAGAATATGTCTTGCCATTTTTTATCAGTTTATTTACCTTCCATTGTTCATCAGCATAGCTGGCAATCTGAGGAAGATGGGTAATGCAGATTACCTGGTGTGACCTTGCAATACTACTCAACTTTTCTCCAATCACCTCTCCCATCCTCCCTCCAATATTAGCGTCAATTTCGTCAAAGACCAGCACCGGCGTTTTATCCACTTTGGCCAATTGATGTTTTAAGGCAAGCATGACCCGCGATATTTCACCCCCGGAGGCAATTTTCTTCAGAGGTTTTAAATCCTCGCCCGGATTCGGAGAGATTACAAAATCAATCCGATCGAACCCGTAACTCTTTGCGCCTGACACATCGGGATTTCCATCCTTATTCAAAAAGGGTGAGTCGATCTGAACACAAAACCGGCCCTGAGGGATACCCAGGTCGTGAAGTTCTTCATTTATCAGGGGAGATAACCTTTCGGCCGTTGAAAGGCGTTTCCTGGTTAATTCGTTGCCTTTCTGCTTCAATACCTCTGTCAATGCCCACAACTCTTCCTCCACCTGCTCAGCCGTTGTTCCTTCACCTGTAAGGTGCTTCAGTTTTAATTCTGCTCCATCACGATACGACAGGATTTCTTCTATCGTGTTTCCGTATTTTGCCTTTAACTTCCGGATCGTATTTAACCGTTCTTCAATATATTCCAGCCTTTGAGGGTCGTAATTGAATCCGTCTCTATATTTCCCTAAGGAAAAGGCCATGTCCTCTATTTGATACAACGATTGGCTGCAGTCATCGAATATCTTTTGCAGGGTGTCGTCAAATTTTGCAATCGATTGTAGCTCACGGATAACGGATTTTAACCTCTCCACAACTGCTTCGGAAGATTCATAGAGCTGTGAATAGCAGGAGGTGACGGCGCTGTAAATTTTTCCGGCGTTACTTATGATACCCCGTTCTTTTTCAAGTTCTTCTTCCTCACTCACCCTGAGTTGCGCCTTATCAATTTCATCGATTTGAAAGGCGTACAAATCTATCTTTTGCCTGCGTTCTTGCTGATCGCTTTTCAGGGTATCCCGCAATTGCGTCTTTTCGGTAAATTGTTGATAGACCCTGGCAAAATCGTCCCGTAACGGGGAAATTCCTCCAAAATCGTCCAGAATATACAATTGATTGATTCCGTGTAACAAGGTCTCATGCTCGTGCTGACCATGAATGTTGACTAATATTTCTCCAATTTCCCTGAGCATGGATACCGTGATAGGAACATCGTTCAAGCGGCATCTGCCCCGCCCGTTCGTATCGATACTTCTTTGAATCAAGAGTTCCTCTTCGATGGCATTGGCATCCGATACCTTTTTAATCTGATTTAAAAGATGCTTATCTTTGATATAAAACTTGCCTATTACCATAGCCTCATCCTTGCCGCTTCGCACAACATCGGAAGTAGCGCGTCCACCAAGGATAAAGTTAAGCGCCCCGACCACCATTGATTTTCCCACACCCGTCGCACCACTGAATATATTCAGCCGTTCGCAGAGTTTGATGGTGACTTTATCAATCAATATAAAATTGGTTATGTATAACTCCTGCAGCATGGTTAATTCGCCATTTTCTGCTTATGAAGTCTTTCTCCGCGTCTGCTGCGTCTTTGCGGTGAACAATTGCTATTGTATTTTGGAGCCTGGTTTTATCTCTTTTTCCGTTGTAAGGATTACTACCTGCTCCCCATCCTTTGCGGCCAGGAGCATGCCCTGACTCTCAATACCCCGGAGGGTTGCCGGAGCCAGATTGTTTACAATAACGATCCGTTTCCCAATCAGGTCTTCTGGTTTGTAAGAGTTTCTAATCCCCGCAACGATCTGCCGGCCTTCTATGCCGTCGCCTGCATCGATCTTCAAGACAAGCAGTTTATCCGCGTTTGGGTGTGGTTCGGCGTGCTTTACTTCAGCCACGCGCAGGTCTACCTTCAAAAAATCCTCAATCGAGATCATAGAAAATCCTTTCCTGAATAAGAAAATAAATAAACCTTTTCAACACCTTTGCAAAACCCGGCGGTCAATAAAAAAACGAGCGCGATACCAGCCAAACGCGCATGCAAGGTTTATTTATTTTTTTATAAATATAACGCTTTTTAAAAATAGTGTCAATGAATTAAACAAATCAAGGCATTGTCACAGAAATATGGGGATTTAAAAAAGAGGAGCTTGAGTTTTTCGTGAAGGATGCGTATTTTGCCTCTGGCAAAACGTCTTCCCGTGAGTAACCTTACGTTTTCTAAAAAGCGGGTTATGCGTTTTGTTTGAGAATGCCTGCCAGTCGCTGCAAATCGTGCCTTTCCACTCCTAAAAATTGAAGGCCTACGTCGTATCGGGCAGTGGACCCTTCCTGCGGATTCAGCCATACAACTTTTACATTACACGTCATGCTCGTGTTATCTGGCAAAAACAACTCTATCTCCAGGCGTTCACCAACCTTGTGTTTTTTGTCACTATAAACACGTATGCCACCAAGTCCGATGTTAACCAGCGGACTACGGGGCGAGGTAAAACGTGCGGGTCTGCAATAGATGGGGGAGTTGATACGCGGGTACTGTCTTCTATTTTGATTGAGATCGTATTCTGTCATAATTTTGTCACGATTTACAGGTATATTAATTTTTATCGAAATTACTGTTACGATAGGCCAAACTGAGCGTTTTTTGCTTTAACCTGTATCAAGCATCATAACACAAGGCGTAATCAGAGCGAGATATTGTAAATTGCTTCATGCACAAACTATAGTAAGCGCGATAATTCACGTGAAAAATACTTTCATAATGGCAAAATCTCACATTTACACAACAACATAAGCAATATAATAAAACCGTATATTAAATCAAGGGAAAATAATGATCCGGTTCAAAAAAGTACATATTTCTATAAATCGGGACTGAACTCTTATCCTATGAAATACCCCAGCTAATGATAAAAATATTTTTTTATTCGATACGAAGGGGCCGTTCCTGATCATTTTCATATTTAACCTCTATAAGACACAGTCCCCTGGCAGGCGCGGTGGGGCCTGCTACTTTTCTATTTTTTGCGTTTATAATGTCTTTTATACCCTCCACCATGATTTTCCCTCTCCCCACCTCAATCAGTGTGCCTACCATGGTTCTTACCATGTTGTACAAAAATCCGTCTGCCTCTATAGTAAAGGAGACATACTTTTCTTCTTTTTTTACATCTGCCATTTTTACCGTACGTATCCGGTGTTTCTCGCACCAGGCATTCGTTGTAAAGGAGGTAAAATCATGGGTTCCTATGAGGGATTTTGCTGCTGCGATCATTTTGTCTATGTCAAGTTGAAACCCGCATACGTGGCAAAAATTCCGTTGAAGAGAGGTTCTTATCCAATCATTGAGAAGTGTATACCGATAGACCTTTGATTTGGCATCATACTGGGCATGGAAGGATTCCGTTACATCTCTTGCTTCTTTGACAGTGATGTCGTGAGGCAGGTAAAAATTTATAGCGTGAGGCAATCGTTCGGATGGGATATAAGAAACAGTTTTAAAATTAGCCACCTGCCCCAGTGCATGGACACCCGCATCGGTACGGCTGGCGCCATAAATTTTAATCGGTTCTTGAACGACATGCCCTATCGCCTTCGACAGGGTTTCCTGGATGGTGCTGACATTCTTCTGCCATTGCCACCCTGCATAATGTGTACCTTCATATTCTATCAGAAGCCGTACATTACGCATAACCTGTTTAAACTCTTACTGAAATACCCATGAATTAGGTCTTTGACAATTACACGTACACCTTTTTCAGCATAATTCCACCCCCTTGCCCCCGCCAGCGGGGGACAGTTGTTGTTCCCCTCAATGAGATTAAATCAGTGGATTGTCTCGTATGCTATAATGCAAGCTTTGTAATTTCTTGCCTTAAATCAACAGGGCAATTGAAACAAAAAAGATACAGACATTCAATGAAAAAACACTGAACAATCAGTTTGGTCAAAGCTGAAAGTCGATAAAATGGTTTTTGCAAAAGTTTGTTTTTTTAGGAAAAAATTTATTCATTTATCCATAAATCTGATATAGTAAATCCCAAATTACCGTAACTAGTTTACAAATACATGATTATTTCAAAATGGAGGCTGAAATGGAAAAGGTGGTCATTTCAACAACTGCTGCACCTGCTGCAATTGGACCATATTCTCAGGCAATCAGGATCGGGAATCTGGTGTTTCTATCAGGACAAATCCCCATAATGCCGGCGACAGGGGAAATAGTGCAAGGGAATGTTCAGGTGCAGACAAGGCAGGTACTAGAAAATCTGAAATGCATCCTGACGGCAGCGGGTACGTCTCTGGACAAGGTGATAAAGACTACGATCTTTATGAAAGATATGAAAGATTATGCGGCAATTAATGACGTTTACAAAGAATTTTTTTCTGACAAACCACCAGCCAGAGCTGCAGTTCAGGCGGCCAGGTTGCCCAAAGATGCAAACGTAGAGATCGAGGCCATCGCCTTTTGTGTTTGAGAAAGAAAAGTTTGACTTGCGTTACAAAAACTGTTAACATCGTTGTTTATATCATCGCACGAACACATGCAATCAATGGGTATCAGGACAATTTTCTCATCAGTTAGTTTAATTTATGTTAAATATAACAACAAAGGCAAAGCACAGGGATATTTATCCTGAGGTTGTGAATCTCCTTGATAACTCAAAAAAGTTTTTTGAGCGAGTCGGCTTCCCGGACATGGAGAAAAAAATCGTTGAAATGCGCACTCAGTTGGAAGAACCCTTCTATCTATTGGTAGCCGGCGAATACAATTCTGGTAAATCCAGTTTTATTAATGCCATGTGCGGTGAACATGTCTTACAGGACGGTCCGACTCCTACCACGAATCGAATTACCCTGTTAACACACGGAGATAAGGTTGAACTCAAGGAGGTGGGTGACCATCTCTGTCAGGCAACCTATCCAATGGAATCATTAAGAGACGTTACCCTGGTCGATACCCCTGGAACGAACTCAATTATTGTTGAGCATGCCGCACTAACAGAAAGCTTTGTTCACAGGGCAGAACTTGTGCTCTTTGTAACCTCTGCAGACCATCCATTTACGGAAAGCGAACGGCAGTTCCTGCAATTTTTGAAGGGTAAGTGGGGGCGAAAAGTGTTGTTCATTCTCAATAAAATAGATCTGAAGACTCCTGAAGAACACAATGAAATTGTGGCCTTTTTAGAAAAGAATTGCTACCGTTTGCTGGGATTCGAACCTAAAATTTTATCAGTTTCTGCCAAAGAAGCTTACAACGCTAAGATCGAAGGCAATCAGGCGCTCCTTGAAAAAAGTAAAATCGCAGATGTCGAGGCTTTTATATTTGAGAAACTGGATCTGGACACAAAGATCGATTTTAAATTAGTCAGTCCTTTAAAATACCTCTACAATGTGTTTAATGAACTTCATCAGGAACTCAGTGATAGGGTTAGTAAATGCAATACTGATATCAAAAGTATCGAACGATTTGAGATGCGCCTCAAGAATAAAAAGCAGGATATGCAAGAGTACACATTAAAATACAGAGACGAAATCAAGCTTGTCTTTTCACGATTAAAAGAAAAATTAGATAATTTCCTGAACTCATATGTTACGATGAAGTCCATAATTCTCTCCAAAGTTGGGCGGGAGAAGATCGACGAACGATTTAAGAGGGAAGTATACGGGCTTTTAAATCCACAAACCGACCTGGACCGTATTGTTGACGATATGGTGGATTATGTTACCAGGAACAACAGATCATTATGGGATTTAGCAAGAGACCATATTGAGAAAGAGGTGGGATACGATCGCAGGGCCGGAAGTATTCTTGATGGGCACGCTGAACGGCGCTACGATGATCGAAAGCATGAAATCGAGGTTGCCTTAAAACCGCGTTCCAAAGAGTTCAGAGAACTGGATATCGAACGTGAATCGGAAAAATTAAACAGTTTGGTCCAGGGTGGGTTTATTAGCTTCCTGGTGACTGAGGCATTTGCCGTCGGCATTGGCGTTGGCGGTATGATGATGTTGTCGTGGATTGCGCCTCCCCCTGTCATCATAGGGGTTGCCGTGACACTGGCATCTATTGGGTTTGCTATTTTCCCTCAAAAACGAAAGTCGTTCCGCAATGAATTTGTAAAACGCACCGATGCCATCTGTGAACGATTTGTAGAATTTATGAAATTTGAGATTGACAAAGCCATAGACCGTGTCATCGAGGATATCAGTAATAATATTTCATCGTATCGTGATCTCCGTTGGACGGAGAGGGAAGAGATGGTACGGCAGGTATCCGAAGTAAACTCGTTATTGGAAAATGTGAAGAGCCTTATGCGAAAAAGTGGTTTAAACTAAAGGAAAAGATTATGAGACTCGTACGATTTTTTTCCGTGGCGGTTTGCTTGATATTTGTTTCTTTCACGGCGTATGCGGCAAACTATTGTTTGAATTGCTTTGAACAAATCGATGAAAATGAGAAATATTGTGTGGTATGCAAGGCGAAATTATCGGTTGATGAATTAAAGACTAAAGAGGAACAATTGATTCATGCGGTAACTGTCTCCCGGGAAAACTATCGTAAGTCTCTTAATGAAATAAAGGAATACTACCAAAATACCGGCAATCAGTTACGGCTTCAAAAGGCACGCAGGGAACTCGATGCCCTGGACAAGGTGCCTCAACCGCTCTATACAGATGAAGGTCTGGGAAACGTACGCACCGGAGTGAAATTCCGGGACATTGAAGACGCCAACATCTTGTTTAAAGACGCCATGATGTACAAAAAAAAATTCGGTAAAGAAAATCGTTTTACCGCCATTAAACGCCTGGAAAAGCTGATCCAGGATTATCCTGATAGTAATAAGGCTGACGATGCCGCCTTTGAAATTGCCAGAATATATGAATCAGGTTATTTTGCTGATTATGAAAGTGCAGCAATGTATTATATTAAAAGTTATCAGTTAAATCCCCATATTAGGCAACCGGTTCTGTTAAAAGCCGCGATAATCTATGAAAGGATGCTGAAAGACGTGAATAAGGCTAAGGCAGTTTATAAACAAGCGGCTCTGTATAGTTATAATGCAAAGACGCGCAGGAATGCCGAAAGAAGACTGAAAGAATTAGAGCTGAGAAAACCGGGTGGATACTAAAGCGAGGGTTCATGCTGTTCGGGATCGGATATGATATTCATAAACTTGTTGAAAACCGCAAACTGGTGCTCGGCGGGGTCGAGTTTGATTACCCGTTAGGATTGCTTGGTCATTCGGATGCCGACGTGGTGCTCCATGCTGTATGTGATGCATTACTCGGGGCAGCAGCCCTTGGTGACATTGGCGAACATTTTTCGGACACCGATCCGAAATGGAAAGGAATCTCCAGTAAATTCCTTCTTTTAAAGGTTGCCGATCTTGTGAAAGAAAGGCGATGCGGGGTCAACAACGTGGACGTGATGATCCTTGCTCAAAAACCCAAAATTGGCCAAAAAAAACTGGAGATGAAAAAAAATATAGCAGAATGGCTTCATGTGGATGCAAGCAGGGTCAACATCAAGGCAACAACGATGGAAGGTATAGATGCCATTGGCCGCGGTGAGGCCATTGCAGCCCAGGCCATTGCAAGTTTATCCGAGGATCGCTGATTTTAAAGGATGAGACGACTTTACCATGGCGATATGGAAAAGAAAAAAGAAGACACAGGAATCAGAAGATAACCTTCAGAAAGAAGAAACGGTAGAAACGCCATCCGATAATCCCGCTCCTGTGGCAACCGTAGAAGAGACAACCCCAAAGGCAAAGGAGCAACCGAAAAAAGAAGAACCCATTCCTGAAAAATTACCTGAGACTGAAAGCCCCGGATCAGCCCATGAAGATTTAAGTAGCGGGGTGATATTGAACGGAAAAAAGATCTCTGGTGTTTTTGGAAAGGGCTTTTGGGGTATGTTATCAATCCTGATTTTACCCCCCGTATTGGTATTTGCTCTAAGCATTCTTGTTATCGTATTTATGCTCGTCTTTCCGCTGCTGGCAGTTGTATTGGTAGCATTGATACCCGCAGTCTTTGCAACCTTATCCATCTTTATTATTGCACTTCCGGTATTGTTTCCTCTTCTGATTCTGTTCTTGCTTATCACGGGCAAAGGCAGATTACTGATCGGTTCCGAAGGAAAGTGGTTTGGCCTCGAAATGTTTGGGAAAAGTTATTCATTAAAATAACGTACAGATATATCCGGTTATTCCACTAACAGAGATCTTACATTTTTCGTATTAATTTAATTTCTTCAAAAACTCCGTAAAATAGGGTTTTAACGTTTGTAGGCAAGAACGAAGAATTTGTCCGCATCAAACACTCCCCTTACCCCCTCAGGCAGGTTAACCGTCTCCGGTTGACATTATAACGACAGGCGAGGGCGCTTGTCCTACCGACAGGAGGAACTTTTGCTCTCCCCTCTAAAAAGAGAGACCGGGGGGTGTTTTCAGTCATCAAATGTTTTTCCCTTACCGCAGCACAAAGAATTCAGTATGTGTTTAAAAAAAGTGATGCTTTTAAAGAAAATTGTTTTACGCTATGAGAGGATAAAAAGATTCGTCCGGGACGATCTCTGGGCAGACAAGCATGAGTCATCCGGCCCCCTGTGGCTTTTGCGCAGGACGGTAAAGTTTTGCGCCCTTGCCCTAAGCGAATTTACTGAAGGGCGGTGCCTGTTAAAGGCATCTGCGCTGGCCTTTATTTCGCTGTTGTCACTCATCCCGCTTCTGGCTTTTGTTTTATCTGTTTCAAAAGGACTTGGAGGGGAAAAGGCGCTGGAGCAAAAAATCAATGCCTATATTTTTAACTTGCCCGGCGGCGAGGCGGTTTCTGCCTTTGCTAATTTCAGACGCGATCTTTTTCATCAGATTGACAATCTTGATTTTTCAGAACCTGCTGCCCGAAAAGAGATTCTCAGCGTCATCGAAGCTTTTGATGAATTCGTTTTTTCTGACGGGGAAAAATTACCTTCTTCAATGCCCAATACACCAGAATATGCCACAAAGAACGATTCGCATGATGCATCGCATGAGCAAATATCCGCAGAAGAAGCAAAAACAGCCATTAAAAAATACAAAAAAGAGCTTGCCCATATTATCGCATCCGTGAATTTTAGTAGCGCAAAGGCAAGAAACGAACTGAAAGAGCGTATAGAAGATTCTGCCCCTTCCATACCATCAAACATCAGCTTGAATGCTTTTCTATATAAAAAACAGATTATGCACTTTGTCGACAGGACAAGTTTTGGGTACCTTGGTGCGCTTGGGCTTATATTTCTCCTCTTTTCTGTAATTAGCATGATTGGCAATATTGAAATCTCCTTTAATGATATTTGGAAGATAAAAAATTCCCGTTCGACCTTCAGAAAATTTACTGACTATACCAGCATGATGTTCATCCTTCCCATCCTGCTTCTAACATCAACAACGATTACCGCAGCCCTGACAGATGAAAAGCTGGTCACCTTCTTAAATAAAATAGGGGTCGGCAAGATTTACCTGAGTACGTTGGGGCTGTTTTTGCCGATTGCTGCGCTGTGGGTTGCATGTGTTTCCGTTTATGTTTTTCTGCCAAACACCAAAGTAAGGGTTGTTCCGGGGGTAATCGGCGGGGTTATCGGTGGAACGCTTTTTTATATACTCCAGGTCTTTTATTTTAAAAGCCAGATTGGACTTGCACGATATAATCTGATTTATGGCGCATTTGCAGCAATTCCATTTTTCCTGTTTTGGTTACAGATGAGCTGGAGCGTCGTTCTTTTTGGCGCAGTGGCCTCATATGTTATCCAAAACTTCAGGAGTATCAGGCCGAAAAGCCACGACTTGAAGATGAACTGCGCATCAAAGGAACTTTTGGGGCTTTTTATTATGGAGAGGATATCTGCACAGTTTCTGGACGGAAGGGGCAAACGATGGTCAAAAGAGAGTTTGTCGGAGGCGCTGAATGTTCCTGTTGAAACGGTTCAGGAGATAATTGCCGAACTCTCAAAGGTATCACTGATTGTGGAAATCCCCACGGAGAAATATTCGTACTACATGCCGGGGAGGGATTTGGATGCAATCTGCGTGACTGAAGTATTATTTACCATGAGAAATTTCGGTGAAAAATACACGCCTGTTTCTCTGTCACTTCAGGACCAAAAAATGGTAAAGCTCCTTGACGATCTCCAGGATGCTATCCAGAACCGCATGAGATTTACCATGAAAGATATTATTCAGGATACGAGAGCGCCGAACAGGGCACAGGTAACAGGTAATTAGCAAGCGAAGGACTTTTGTCCGCTCTTTCCCGGCACAGTTTAGCCAGGTAAAGAAACGGGAAAAGGAGGCAATTACTGTCTGGCAATAACCTTCATGCCACCCATATAGGGCTGGAGGACGTCTGGAATAGTGACGGAGCCGTCCTTTTGCTGATAGGTCTCAAGGATTGCGATAACCGTCCTCGGCAAAGCCAATCCTGAGCCATTTAAGGTATGTACAAACCGCAACTTGCCGTCCGCATCCCGGAAACGTATGTTGATGCGCCTTGCCTGAAAATCTTCAAAATTGCTGCAGGAAGAAACCTCCAGGAATTTACCCACCCCTGGTGCCCAGACCTCGATGTCATAACACTTTGCCGCTGCAAAGCTCATGTCACCCGTGCATAATTTAGCCACCCGGTATTCAAGTCCCAGGAGCTGGAGTATCCTTTCCGCATTGCCCAGTAAGGATTCAAGCTCATCGTAAGAAGTTTCGGGGTTTACCAGTTTAACTAATTCTACTTTGTTGAACTGATGAACGCGTATAATACCCCTCGTATCTTTACCATAAGAACCTGCCTCACGCCGAAAACAGGGGGTGTAGGCAGTGTAGTAAACGGGTAGGTCTTTGCAAGAGAGTATCTCATCGCGGTGGATATTGGTAACAGGGACCTCGGCCGTGGGAACAAGGAAGAGGTCATCGGCGGCAGTCCGGTACATATCCTCTTCCAACTTTGGCAATTGACCCGTGCCCGTCATGGATGTGCGGTTAACAAGAAACGGTGGAAACAATTCAGTATAGCCGTGTTCCCGGGTGTGGAGGTCCAGCATGAAAGAAAATAGGGCGCGCTCAAGTTTTGCACCCGAACCCTTCCATAATATAAAACCCGACCCGGATATCTTGGAAGAACGCTCCAGGTCTAAAATGTTTAAAAGACGCCCCAGCTCCCAATGGGGCAAAGGGGCAAAATCAAAGGTCTTTCGTTGTCCCCAGGTCTTGACGGTAACATTATCATGCTCGTTTTTACCAACGGGTACGTCTGCTGCGGGGATATTCGGGATGCGGAGAAGCAGGCTGTTTATCCGGGGTTCCAGTTCCTTCAGCTTTTCCTCGAAGGATTTTATTTCGTCACCGATCTTTTTTGTTTCCTCGATGATGCCGGAGGCATCTTGTCCCTTTTTTTTCAGTTCACTGACCTCTTTTGATTTTTCGTTCCGTTTACTTTTTAATTGTTCACAGGCATGGATCATAGACCTGTGTTGCGCATCCAGCTCTAATATCTGGTCTACGTTTGCCGCATTTTCATTTTTTTGGGCGATAGCTTGTTTTACCCTGTCAGGATTGTTCCTGATAAAATTTAAATCGAGCATGAATTCAATATGCCTCCGACGATTGTCTGCCTATGTTTAAATTGTATCTAATATTTTTCTTACAAGGTCCATCGTTTGTAATAGATCAAATTGATGCATAACAGCCATTCCATGAGGATGGCACGATCAAGCCCGGCTTGCCCGTGGTTCTGTAATATCGCCTTGTGCAAGTTCAACACGGACAAACTACATTTGTCCGTGCCACCTGTATAAAATTTGCATTTTACGAACATCTTGAACAGAAGCAACACATCTCAAGTTTTTGAATTGATTTTATTTTACTAGTAATTTTGAAGCATTCAAGGGAATTCATTTATTTTTAGTCTTGGCGCATGATATTTGATAAGGCGCTAAGATGGTACGATATGATGCATTGGCGCAATAATACATGGTTTTATGAGATGAATGTTAATTGACGCGGATAAATGAAATTGATACGATACAGCTTTTATTAATAGCAAGAAAGAAGCCGCTATTGATCGAACAAAAAGTAGAAAGACTTATAACAAATAAGCGCGGCAATCCTGCCATTCAAATTCAATGTTTAGCACGATAGTGAAAAATCTGGTTTTTTGCGATAATGTTTGAGATAATTTAAAAAAATACAAACATAAAAATAACGTACCGATGAAACCAAAAGAATTTAATCACGAAGGGCACAAAAAAACTTACAAAAGAGGTTTTTCCGTGTAATATTATAAATATGTTTAGTGACAATAAAATTTCACGCAGGACATTTCTCAAAGCTGGTATTGCAGTAGGCGCCGGTGTTTATGGTTTATCCTATCTGGGCACCATACAGAGAAGCCCTGCGATAAAAAAACTCAAAGAACACCGATTAAAACCCGGATTGGTTGTGGTACAGGGAAATGTCTCTGATACTGCCGATGAACCTGTCACCATAAAAGAAATGGTACGGCGCGCCGTGAACGCCCTGGGTGGCATGGATAAACTCGTTTCCAGGGGTGACAGGGTCATTATTAAACCCAACATTGCCTGGAATCAAAGGCCGGAATTTGCCGCCAATACCAATCCTTACGTTGTGGCTGCCCTTGTGGAATTGTGCCGGGATGCCGGGGCAGGCCGGGTAAAAGTTATGGATCATACCTGTTCGGCAAACCCGGAGACATCGTACACCACGAGCGGGATTGCTGCAATTGCCCGGGAATCAGGCGCTGAAGTCGTGTATGTTAATAAAAATCGTTTCACAGACTTTACCATTCCGGGCAGTAAGACAATAAAATCCTGGCCTTTTTACGAAGAAATGGTGCATGCCGATGAAGTAGATGTGCTTATCAATGTGCCCATTGCGAAACAACACGGCACTTCGAGGCTTTCTATGGGACTCAAAAACGTCTTCGGTATGATTGGAGGCGACCGGGGCAGTCTTCATACTGATATACACCCCAAGATTGCCGATCTTAATAAATTTGTTAAAATAGACCTGACCGTACTCGATGCCTTCCGGATACTGAAAAATCACGGGCCTACAGGGGGACGGCTGGATGACGTCGATAATTCTGCAGAACGCGCAAGGCGCATCATTGTGAGTACCGACCCAGTCGCTGCAGATGCATACGGGGCAACCTTGTTTGGAATACAACCTATGGACGTGGGTTACATCAGGGAATCCCATGAACAGGGGTTAGGAGAGATTAATTATCATCTCAAAGGTTTTGAAGAAATACGATTATAATTTAAAGATGCATTGATGATACGTACGATAAATCCAAAAAATTTTGATTGGTTGATGTTTCCTATAATCTGTATCATTCTGACGGTGGGAATATTTTTTGTCTGGAGCGCATCATCCGAGAAGTTTGTATTCAAACAGCTCGTCTGGATTTTGATGGGTTTCACACTTTTTTTTACGCTCCTCTATTTTGACTATCTTTCATTTGCCCACTATGCATATATCATTTACGCATGCGTCCTCTTGCTTTTAATCCTATTGCTGAGCCTTGGGGGTTCTGTGAAAGGCTCACAACGGTGGTTTTCCATAGGCTCTTTTTCGATTCAACCTTCTGAATTCATGAAAATCATCCTGGTACTCACCCTTTCAAGATTTCTCAGATATAAGAAATACGGTCTTGGTCTATTTGATATTGGGGTTTCCGTCCTTTTAACCCTTATACCTATGGCGCTCATTATGAAACAGCCGGATTTGGGTACGGCGCTGGTCTTGGTTCCCATCCTGTTTTCTCTTTTATACACCGCGGGGATCCGGTTTTATCA
This sequence comes from Candidatus Brocadia sp., assembly GCA_013360945.1. Taxonomy (GTDB): domain Bacteria; phylum Planctomycetota; class Brocadiia; order Brocadiales; family Brocadiaceae; genus Brocadia. The sequence goes on along the minus strand of JABWAQ010000010.1, from coordinate 18,829 downwards.
CCTTCTGATATTTGTTGGAGCTGGATTAGCCGTATCTCCTCTGCTCTGGATGTTTCTGTTAAAATCTTATCAAAAATTGAGAATCATCGGCTTTCTCTGGCCTGAGAAAACTGAAGATTGGGGAGCAGGGTATCACAGACTCCAATCCCTCATTGCCATAGGTTCCGGTGGTCTATTGGGGGCCGGATGGGGAAATGGCACACAGAATCAAATGAAATTCCTGCCCGAGCGGCATACCGATTTTATCTTCGCCGTTATTGCCGAAGAATGGGGATTTTTGCGGGCATGTTGCGTCCTGCTTCTCTATATTGTTTTCATTACCTGCGGCATTGGTATTGCCAGAAACACACGGGAACCGTGCGGACGACTCATTGCGGTCGGGTTGATTACCATGTTTGCGACTCAAATTGTGGTTAATATCGGTATGACATTAGGAATAGCGCCTATCGTAGGAATTACGCTTCCTTTTGTTAGTTACGGAGGCTCCTCCATGCTCACATCGTTTATTGCCCTCTCTATTATTTTTAATATCAAGATGCGTTCGAAGATTGACCTTGCATCCAGGCACTTCCACGAAATACGGTGATAAAAAAATGAATTTCATTGCGTTAAAAATGCTTATGGGAAATCGCGCCCGATATATAGGCATTATCATCGGGTTGACGTTTGCGTCGCTACTCATCACTCAGCAATCGGCAATCTTTGTTGGTCTGATGACGCGGACATTTGCCTTTTTGTCTGATACCGCACTTCCTGATATCTGGGTAATGGATCCAAAGGTACAGTACATAGACGACATCAAACCGTTGAAAGAGACGGAATCGATTCGGGTTCGCAGTGTAGAAGGTGTAGCCTGGGCTGTTCCAATGTACAAAGGGCTGTTGAAGGCGCGGTTATCTAACGGGACTTTTCAGACTTGTATCGTTATCGGGCTTGATGACGAAACGCTCATTGGTGGCCCGCCGCGAATATTACAGGGAAGCCTGTCTGCTCTGCGTCGCAGTGACGCCGTCATCATAAATGACGTTGGCGCTGCCGGCAAGCTGGCGACATTCCTGCCAAATGGAAAGCGCGTGCCATTGAAAATTGGCGACACCATGGAGTTGAATGATCATCGTGCAGTCGTCGTGGGTATCTGTCAGGTACAACGAACGTTTCAATCACAGCCCGTCATTTACACTACTTACTCGCGGGCAACCATTTTCGCGCCACGTGAACGCAAATTGCTTTCTTTCGTTGCAGCAAAAGCAAAGCCGGATCAGGATCTTCGCACGTTGTGCCATCGCATTCGCGAGGAGACAGGTTTGGCCGCTTATACAAGGGATGAATTCAGAGCGCTCACCATACGCTATTATATGAAGTATACTGGCATTCCCATTAACTTTGGAATCACTGTAGTGCTTGGTTTCATTGTCGGTATCGCCATAGCGGGACAGACCTTCTTCAGACCTTCTTCAACTTCACCCTTGAAAACCTTCGTTATTTTGGAACCCTTAAGGCAATGGGCGCGACTAATCGTATGTTGCTGCAAATGATCCTGCTTCAAGCGGCGCTGGTAGGTAGTATTGGGTACGGATTGGGCGTAGGGGCAGCTTCGGCACTGGGCACCCTGTCGGGCAGTACCGAACTTTCCTTCCTGTTGCCCTGGCAACTCCTGGTTATCAGCGCATTTGCCATCATGTTTATTTGTGCAGCATCTGCCGCCCTCAGCATGAGGAAAGTTATCCGGCTTGAACCGGCAATTGTCTTTCAGATTTAACACTATGACCCATTTATTTGAGATTGCTTTGCACTGCAAAGGCGTAACCAAAACCTACGGGAGCGGCAGTACCGAAGTGCACGCCCTGCGCGGCGTAGACCTTGAAGTGCGCACGAGTGAATTGATGATGCTCGTTGGTCCATCCGGAAGCGGAAAGACCACACTGATCTCTATTATCGCAGGCGTTCTGGACCGAAATGGCGGCGAATGCATGGTATTTGGGCATGATTATCAAAACATGGGTCATTACGAAAAAACGCGGTATCGCGGGCAGAACATTGGGTTTGTTTTTCAGTTGTTCAATTTAATCCCTACACTGTCAGCGGCGGAAAACGTCGCAGTACCTTTAATAATCAATGGGGTCAAACGCAGTGAAGCTATTGATAAAGCATGTGAAATTCTCAGCCGCGTCGGTCTGGGTAACCGCACTTACTCCCCTCCGACACAGCTATCGGGCGGCCAGCAGCAACGTGTAGCCATCGCGCGGGCGATTGTGCATAATCCGAAACTCATCGTTTGCGATGAACCGACCAGCGCGCTTGACCATGAGACCGGCCATAAGATCATGGAGTTGCTGTGCGAAGTTGCAGTTGGCGTTGGCCGCGCTTTAATCGTCGTCACTCACGACGCACGTATCTTTGAATTTGCAGACAAGATAGCAAAAATGGACGACGGTCACATTGTTAGTGTAGAGAATTCGAAATTGCGTTTGACAGACAAAAAGAAGACTCAGGGGCTTTCATGATAATTAAATACCTGCTTCCTATCCTGGCGGTTCTTGGCATCGGGTTCGCCGTGATGACCGTTGTTAAAGGCAGTAAGTCCACACCGCCGTCTCTGCCGGTTGTGGAACCGAGTTCACCACCCTTCAGATCATCGGTGGCTGGCGCTGGTATTGTGGAATCAAATACGGAAAATATCGCCATTGGCACACTTGTTCCCGGCGTTGTCTCTGAAATCTACGTCTCCGCTGGCAGTAAGGTCAAGGCCGGCGATCCCTTGTTCAAGATCGATGACCGTGACTTAAAGGCACAACTGGCAACACGACGGGCGGCGCTGAGGGTGGCCAAGGCAACTGTCGGGGTGGAAAAGGCGCAACTGAATGATTTGAAAGATCAATTGGCCAAGGCCGAAATCTTGTCATACAAAAAGGTCATTAGCACTGATGAAACGGACAGGCGCCGCTATGCAGTACAAACTGCCTGGGCAAAACTTGCCCAGGCCAGAGCAGAGGTTGCTTCCGCACAAGCACAAGTGAAAGAGACAGAGACCAACCTTGGCCGGATTATCGCACGAGCGCCGGGTAATGGTAAAATTTTGCAGTCAAAAATCCATCTTGGGGAGTTCGCCCCCGCCGGTGTCACTCAAACGCCACTCATGCTCTTTGGCAATATAGAACCCTTGAACGTCCGTGTTGATGTAGACGAGAACGATGCATGGCGGGTGCGCCCGGAAGCCCAGGCAGTGGCCTTTCTGCGCGGCAACCGCGAGATTAACACACCCCTGAAATTCGTACGCTTCGAGCCGTATGTAGTTCCCAAAAAATCGCTTACCGGCGACAGCACCGAGCGCGTTGACACGCGGGTGCTCCAGGTTATCTATAGCATAGTGCATAGCAATCTGCCGATCTTCGCAGGTCAACAGATGGATGTATTCATTGAGGCACATGAACGCATTACACCTCCCGGTGCAACGCCGCACACTACACGCGGGACGGATTAAGGCGTTGTTTTTTACGCCGAATCCGTCAATACTATTTCCCGGAAGGATGGATTCGATCTCGATCAATCCACCATGCCGAAAAACCGCCTGAATAAAATGAAAATCTTCATATAGAAATCTATACCCCGGACAACCCGACATCGCAGTAATTCCATGATCTCAAGTTCCATATCACAAAGCACATACCCCGGATAAATGGCAAAACGAAACAACGCTTGCTTAATATCAGATTTCATATTATCATTAGAACATGAATGCCTTAAAACTGTTTGTAAAAGAAAATATACTGCCATTAGTAGAAATGCCCGGGCAATATATCGGTGGAGAATGGAATTCCGTTGTTAAGACGCACACCTATGCCGATATTAAGATCGCATTAGCATTCCCTGACACGTATAGTATTGGTATGTCCCACCTTGGCATCCAGATTCTTTATGGGCTGCTCAATGAGCGCAAGGATACTGTCTGCGAGAGGGTGTTTGCGCCTTTAGATGATATGGAATCACTCATGAGGAAGCACAATATCCCGCTCTTTTCCCTTGAGACTTATACACCTTTGAGAGAATTCGACATAATAGGTTTTTCACTCCAATATGAACTATCGTACACCAATATCTTAAATATGCTGGATCTCTCGGAAATTCCTATTATGGCATCCGAACGCCGTGAAACAGACCCGCTGATTATCGCAGGAGGGCCATCCGCTATCGCCCCTGAACCGCTGTCGGATTTTATCGATATCTTTCTTGTGGGAGACGGGGAGGAAAGCCTGCCACAACTCATTGAATTATGTAAAGACACAAAACAGAAAAACCTCTCCCGCAAAGAAAAGATTATTTCTATTGCCCAAAACCTGGAAAATGCCTATGCGCCATCTTTCTATGAAGTCACTTACCATCAGGACAATACCGTAAAAGAAATACGACCAGGGATATCTGGTCTGCCATTAACCGTACGATCCGCCTCGGTGAAGGATTTAAACAAGACTTATTGCCCAACCAGGCCTATTGTGCCTTATGTAAAAACGATCCACGACCGTATCACGATAGAGGTCATGCGCGGGTGCACGCAAGGATGCCGGTTTTGTCAGGCCGGTATGAGCAAGCGGCCCACCCGCCCCCGTACCGTAGAAAATATCCTGAACCTTGTGGAACTTTGTTACGCGCATACGGGGCATAACGAAATATCGCTTGCATCCCTCTCTATTAGCGACTACCCGTTCTTAAAACAGCTGATGGAACAGATGAACCGCATCTTTAGTCCACGGTATGTAAACACCTCCTTCCCGTCTTTGCGGATAAACGAACAACTGGTCCTTTTGCCTTCCATGCTTAACACCGTTCGCAAGTCAGGACTTACTCTTGCACCTGAGGCAGCAACGCAATCGCTGAGAAAAATCATTAACAAAAATATTACCGACGAAGACCTCTATAAGGGTATCGGAGAGGCATTCAGGCAGGGCTGGAATCTGGTAAAGCTCTATTTTATGGTTGGTCTCCCCACAGAGACGGATGACGACATCGATGCTATTGCAAGGCTTGCCTATAATATCTCCGACTTGAAAAGGGACATAAGCGGCTCTTTCGGACGCGTCAATATCAGCATAGCGCCCTTTGTGCCCAAGGCACACACCCCTTTCCAATGGCACCCGATGGTTACTATCCAGCGGATAAAAGAGATCCGAAATAAATTATTTGATCGAATCCGGAGAAAATGCATTCATGTCAAATTCCACAACGCCGAACGCAGTATTCTGGAAGGCATATTCGCCCGTGGTGACCGGAGATTAGGAAAAGTGATTTATCAGGCATGGCAGAATGGGTGCAAATTTGATGCATGGGAGGAACATTTCCATTTTGAAAAATGGATGGCTGCGTTTCAAAAGGTGGGAATAGATTGGACATTTTATGTCCACCGCCAAAGAGAGGATCATGAGGTCTTCCCCTGGGACAACATCAGTTGTGGTGTGGCAAAGTCGTTTCTTATGAGGGAAAGACAAAAATCTTTTACCGAAGAAATTACCCCTGATTGCCGTACCGCTGAATGTCCGGAATGCGGGAGTTGTGCACGGTCGAAGAATTTTTGTAAGATAGCAGTTTAGGGAAAAAGATGGACTCAGTTCATAGATTGCCAAAGTACATAGTAATTACCTGTTTCACATTCTTTATCGCTTTTAATTTACCTGTCAATGCACAAGACCTATCATCCGTTCCTTTCGAAACCATTGATCAGGGAACATCATCTTATATCACATCTGCTACGAATTTAATACTTTATAACAAAAGGGAATGGACTGCCTTTTGGAAAGAACACTCAGGAAACACAGAACCGCCATCAGTAAATTTCCGCAATGATATGGTAGTGGCAATTATGTTGGGTGCAAGACCTGAGGGTTGTTATAGAATAGATATTGATGGAATCTCAAAAGATTCTTCTGGAAGATTTGCCGGGCAATTTGTCGTGTTCTACAAAGAAACTGTACCTGGTAATAATTGTATATGCATACCCGTGATTACAACCCCCTACCATATAATCAAGACAGAAAAATCACGAACTGTTAGATTTCGAGGAGATGTTATCATCCATGATTGTAACTAACAATGCCCTTTGTAATCCCGTTTATATTGGTCTAGGCTCAAATATGGGAGACAGGTCAAAATATCTGCTTTCTGCCTATGACCATATTACCGCCATTAAGGGGATACAGCCTTTAAGACTTTCACGCTTTTACGAAACAGCGCCTGTAGGCGGGCCTCCACAGCCGATGTTTTTGAATGCCGTCCTTGGCGTCAAAACAAATCTATCTCCCCATCAATTGATCGGACGGTTTCAACACATCGAAACTCTCATGGGTAGGGTACGCACGGTAAAATGGGGACCCAGAACCATTGATATTGATATCTTGCTCTACGGTGATGAAATCGTTGATGATGATCAACTGAAAATACCTCACCCCTTGATGCATACACGGCTATTTGTTTTGGAGCCACTGGTTGAGATTGCGCCAAACCGTGTTCATCCTGTCTTAAAAAAAACGATCCTTCAATTATATAATGAACTTCAAACTTCCTTGGCGATTGTGACACAAAAGTATGTTTTCAAGACTTGACAGCTATATACTAAAGGCCTTTATCCCTACGTTTTTCATGTGCCTCCTCATCATTTCAGGAATTTACATCATTGTCGATCTCCTTCAAAAACTGGGAGAATTTATAGAGATGGGTGGTGAAGCCCTGAGCACAGGACTACGTTACTATGTGTATCTTTTTCCGGTAATTATTTTTCAATTTTTTCCAGCCATCACTTTGATAGCCGTGTGTCTGGTCCTTGTAAGACTATCTAAAAATCGCGAAATACTGGCTATGCAGGTCGCCGGCATTTCGTTGTACCGGATATTACTCCCTATTTTTATCGTTACCGTATTTATGTCCTTTGCCTCTTTTGGAGACCAGGAATGGATTATCCCAAGGTTTGCGGAAAGGTTAGAAACCTTACGACAGGCCTCCTTCGGTGATAATATCCAAAAAAATCTCCTTTTAGACGATAAGGAAAATAACACGTTGGTTCGTATTTGGAAATATAATAATAAAACACAAAATATGCAGTCGGTATTCATCCTTGCCCGGTATGAAAACAGAAAAAAGAAATTCACCATCAGCGCGGACGAAGGCAGATGGTTGGGCAATAATACCTGGTTACTTACTAAGGTAATAAAACATACCTATAATGAACAGGGGAAGTGGATTGCACCCATGCAACAAATTGACAGTTTGGAGTTTCAGTCCACGATAACTCCCATGGATTTGGGGGAAATAAAGCTCGATCCCAGTTTATTAAATTTTACGCAGTTGAAGGAATTGTGTAAAAGCGAACCCGACAACCCAAGAAACAGCGTACTCTTTCATTCCAGGATTGCCTATACCCTTACTCACTTTGTGTTACTCTTGCTCGGCATACCCATCGTAGTTGGATTTGAGAGATTAAGTAGAAATCTATTTTTGCGCGTTGGTCTGTGCGTCCTGATCTGCGGTATTTTTTATGCATTGTCTTTTATCTGTTCGAACCTCGGCAATACAGGACTGATCCATCCCATATTAGCTGCTTGGTTACCCATCGTCATTTTTGGGCCTGTAGGATTATTATTTTTTGATATGATGAACATGTAAAACATGCAGTAGGGTGGAACGGCTGTTCGCCCTTACGAAATATGTTGCTGATATTCCAATGAGGAATCCGACATGGTTATGTACTCAAGAGGCTCACAATTTGTGATTAATAAACCTGATACCTAGTCGCCATAATCTGACGACGGGTGGCACGGACAAGCGATGCTTGTCCGTGCCACCCTATTAACAATGTAAAATACATATTTTATGAGCATCTTAAGTATGCATGAATACTTACATGCCTTTTTAGACATCTTTTATTGCCGATCCTGTCTGCATTGCAACCGCAATTTAAACAATTCGTACGAACTTTATATTTGTGACGTTTGTAAAAAAAAGATCCGCTACATTCATCATCCTTATTGTCTCCGATGCGGCGCTGTCCTGGGACCCCACACTAACTCGTTAGCAAAAGAAGGTTGTACGGCATGCAAGGGAAAATATCTCCCTTTCAACACCCTGACGCCCGTTACCTATTATGATGGAGTTATGAAAACATTGATACACAAATTTAAATATGCCCGGCAAAAATTCCTCTTCAGTCTTCTGCATGATATTCTACTAACCCATGAGAACCTGAACGAGATCGTTCCGAATGTTGATGTCATCGTACCGGTACCTCTTCATTGGTTAAAAAAAATGCATCGGGGTTTCAATCAATCCGAACTTTTATCGCGGGGAATCCAAAGGCATTTTTCAAAACCTCTATCGACAAACAACCTCTGTCGTATTAAAAACACTGCGTCACAGACCCACCTTTCAAAAGGTCAGCGGCAGGCAAATATCCACAATGCATTTTTTGTGAACCATCCACAATCATTCAAAGGAAAAAAGATATTGCTGGTAGATGATGTATTAACTACGGGAGTAACTGCATCGGAGTGTTCCAAAAAGCTGAAAGAAGCCGGTGCCAAGTCTGTTCATTTGCTCATCCTGGCAAGTGCAAAGCATCCAGGCCAGCTATGCCGATTTTAATTTCCTTGACTGATAATTTTATAATAAGTAAAATTGAGATTTTCTAGATGTTGAGAAACTTTTACCTTTTCATGAAAGGATACTTCCTTGGAAAACATCACCATTGTTGCGCGGCATTTGAACATAACGGATGCTATTAAAAATTATGCAGTAAACAAGGCGGAAAAAATAAAAAAATTTTTTGAGTGGATTTTACAGATACAAATTACCCTAGATATTGGAGGTGACAATAGCCACATTGTTGAAATGATTGTTTCCATTTCGAGAGGACCTACGCTCGTTGCGCAGGTATCGAATCCTGACATGTACCGGGCAATTGACCTTGTAGTAGATAAGATCGAGGCCCAGTTAAAAAAACATAAGGGTAAAATCCAATCAAGGATTGTCCGCAGAAAAAAGCCTGCTACGACAGAAATGGGAGGTTTCGAAGGCGTACCAGAAACATAATGGGAAAAACAATTCGTTTGGAGGAATTCTAAAACATGAAATTAACTGATTTTATTGTGGAGGACGCTATTATCATAGAAATCAAAGCCTCTGGAAAAGAGGCCGTGATTAGAGAGATGCTGTACTCGCTGAAAGATGCACAAAAAATTAGTAATAAGGATGTTGAAAGCGTCATTAAATCCCTCATGAAAAGGGAAGAATTGGGAAGTACCGGGATAGGGAAGGGTGTAGCCGTCCCTCACACAAAGCATGATTGTATAAAAAAGATAATCGGGACGATTGCGCGGTCAACGCAAGGCGTTGACTTTAATGCCTTAGACGGGGAGCCTGTACATCTCTTTTTCCTCTTGCTTTCACCAAATGATTCAGCAGGTTCGCATCTTGCTGCACTGGAAAGAATATCCACCGTTATAAGAGATAATGACTTCCGCCGCTTTATGCGTGAGGCGAAAGGTAAAGACGGCATGATTGAGATATTAAAGGAAGTTGATGGCGTTCAGGTTTAGTTAATATCTTAGTGCAGCATAACTATCACATAAAAAGATGCGGTATGCCGCCAACAGATAGCAGTTAGAAATAGGAATTTATAATCCCCTGATAATAGGATAAGCATGGATACGTACGTTAAAAATTCTAAATTATTAGAACGGAAGGTGAAGATCTCGAATTCCAATGGGATGCACGCACGCCCTGCTACCAAATTTGCAGAAATTGCCAATAAATATGCTTCTGAAGTCCGGATAAAAACAAAGAATAAAGAGGTCGATGGCAAAAGCATCATTGAACTCTTAACGCTCGGTGCAGAGAATGGCACGGAAATAATCATTAGCGCAAAAGGAACTGATGCAGCAGAGGCACTGGATGCCTTGGAAGGGTTAGTAAAAAGTAAGTTTGAAGAGGAATTTATGGAAATCCGAAAGGGGATCGCAGTCTCTCCCGGGGTAGTCATCCGTGAGGCATTTATGTTTGAGAGTGAAGGATACCGCATTCCCCGCCATATTATAAGGAAAGAGGAAGTCGAGAGTGAAATCTACAGGCTTGAAAAGGCCATCGAAGATTCAAAAAAAGAAATTCATGCTTTAGAACAGGCCGTTTCCGAAAATTTAGGCTCCGAGATTGGCTCAATCTTTGGTACCCACCGGATGGTATTGCAAGACGTCCGCCTCAAAAATGAAATAATTGAGAAAATAAAGAAAACCAATTTTACGCCAGAATTTGCAGTATCTTTGGCCCTGCGTGTTTACATAAGAAAATTTCAAGACGTTCACGACTCTTATCTGGCAGAAAGGGTCAGTGACATTTTTGATATTGAACGACGGCTTCTTAGAAATTTACTGGGTGAAAAGAGGGAAGAGCTTAAAAATCTGGCCGAAGAGGTGATACTGATTGCGCATGACCTTACCCCCTCCCAAACGGCCTCGCTTGATACGGAAAAAGTTAAAGGATTTGCCACTGATGTGGGTGGAAGAACATCTCATACCGCCATCGTTGCCCGCGCATTAGGCATACCTGCCGTGGTGGGACTCGGTACAATTACCGCAGACGTCTTTGGGGGTGACACAATAATCATAGACGGGAATAACGGCATTGTTGTCGTTAGACCAGACAATGAAACATTGGCAGCATACCAAAGCAAGGTCAAGAGCATCCACGTCTTTGAAGAAAAATTAGCCACCGAACTTAAAGATCAACCGTCAACAACGAGGGACGGCAAACATATTTCCATTTTCGGCAATATCGAATTCCCAAAAGAAATCAATATAAATGTAAAATACGGCGCCGAGGGGATAGGACTTTACAGAACGGAATTTCTTTATTTGGGCGCACCCAGACCTCCAACGGAAGATGAACATTTAGAGGCGTATACTACTGTCGTTCGGGAATTAAAGGACAAGCCTATTATCATCAGAACGCTTGATCTTGGCGCTGATAAATTTGATTATTTGGATGACAGAAAAGAAGGAAACCCATTTTTGGGATGCCGTTCTATTCGTTATTGTTTTGAAAATCCATCTATATTTAAAATACAACTCCGGGCAATTTTAAGGGCTTCTGCTTTGGGTAATGTGAAAATCTTATTTCCTCTGGTCTCTTCTCTTCAAGAACTGCGGCGTGCAAAACAGATGGTTTTTGAAACCATGGAAGAATTAGATAAGGAAAACATCCCCTTTAATAAGAACATTAACATAGGAGTCATGCTTGAAGTCCCCTCCGCTGTTATGATTGCAGATACCTTAGCAAAAGAGTGCGATTTCTTTAGTATTGGCACCAATGATCTCATCCAATATTCTTTGGCTGTTGATAGAAATAATGAACGAGTGGCTTATTTATATTGTCCCGTACACCCTGCCATCCTAAGACTTTTGAAATTCGCAATAAAGGCTGCCGAAGAAAACAACATCCCTGTTGGCATATGCGGGCAAATGGGCAGTGAGATTGAATATACCGCACTCCTTATGGGATTGGGACTTACCGAGTTCAGCGTGGCACCCGCCATGATTATCCCCGAAATAAAAAAAATTATCCGGTCGATCACCTTTGAAAGAGCAAAAGAGATAGCGGAAACAGCTTGCCAATTTGACGATCCTGATAAAACAATTAATTACCTGAGAAATATTGCTATTGATATCCTCCCGGAGGTATTTGATAGCCAAAAATATCCTTGACATTGGGGGGTATCATCATTAAAATCGCCCATAAGTATCTTAATTTATTATATTTGAAGTTTTTAAGAAGGTTAATTAACTATATCAAAAATACGTATTCGATTTAATAAGTTAGATGATATTCGCTTTATCTCTCATCACGATTTGATGAAGGTCTTTGAAAGGGCTATTAGAAGGGCTAACATACCTATTGCGATGTCCAAGGGTTTCAACCCTCACCCGAAATTGTCCATCCCCCTGGCACTCAGCGTTGGAATAGTCGGTAAAGATGAAGTTTTGGAACTGGAATTGCGCGAATCAATGCCTTCTGAAATTTTGACTGAACGTTTAAGTCGACAGCTTCCGCAAGGGATTCATATTCTTTCGGGCGAGGCAATACCCTGCTCCCAGAAAGGTTCGGTTCGTGATGTGCTCTATGAAGTTATTTTTAAAGATACTTGTCTCTTAAAGACATTAGAGATCAGCGAATTTCTCCAACAACCGTCCATCGTGGTAAATCGCACAAAGGACGGACGCCAGAAACCTTTTGATATTCGGCCTTCTATTCAAGAAATCACGGTAAAGCCTGACAGTTTGCTTTTGTCTATAAAGATGGTATCAAAAGGTATGGCAAGACCAGAAGAGGTAATCCATTCCTTGTGTGGGAATGGGAAAGAAGTGCTCTTTGAAATCACGAGGACAAAAGTCAATCTGTCTTCTTCTACCTAACATTAGGGAAAAATCATGGACAAGAAGATGCTTATCAACGCAGTTGAACCCGAAGAATGCCGCATCGCCATCCTGGAAAATAATGTTCTCGAAGAACTTTATATTGAAAGAAGCTCCAGGGAACAGATTGCAGGAAATATATACAAGGGAAGGGTCGTTAACATTGAGCCAAGTATTGAAGCGGCATTCGTTGATATTGGATACAGAAAAAATGGATTTCTTCATGCATCAGACATCTTAATTCCCGCAGAGATCGGGAGCCAACCATCAGATGCTGATACCCATACCAAACCTCGCCGGGTATTCCGCAAGATACGGGATATCTTACATCTGGGGCAAGAGGTACTGGTTCAGGTAACGAAAGAGAGTATTGGCACAAAGGGTCCTAGTTTAACAACGCATATCAGCCTGCCGGGAAGGTACCTGGTCTTAATGCCGGACGTGCCCCGTCACGGAGTTTCCAGAAAAATTGAGAGTGAAGAAGAACGGCACAGGTTAAAAAAAATACTCGAGGGATTAAATCCTCCGCACGATGTCGGTTTCATTATACGAACGGCAGGGGCACAGCAGACCAAAAAAGAAATTCATAAGGACTTCCATTATCTGCTGAAACTTTGGAAAAATATCGAGAAACGGGCAAAAAGCGTCAGTGCACCTGCAACTATCTATCAGGAAAGCGATTTAGTAATTCGCGCTATCAGAGATATATTTTCGCTTGACATACGGGAAATCATCGTAGACACAGAAGCCGTCTATGAAAGAACACGTGATTTCCTTCATATGATTATGCCCAAATACGAAAAGCATTTGACACTCTACAGTGAGGATCAGCCATTATTTCACAAATACAATATCGAAAAAGAGGTTGAGGAGATAAACAGCAAAAAGATCCGGTTGCCTCGCGGCGGCTCTATCGTGATTGAGCAGACCGAGGCGCTTGTTGCAATTGATGTCAATAGCGGCAAATTTAAAGAAGAGTGCGATCCGGAGGAAACGGCCTTTAAGACGAATCTCAAAGCTGCAAAGGAAATTGCACGCCAGATACGACTAAGGGATCTGGGAGGTGTAATCGTAATCGACTTTATTGACATGAAGGCCGAATCACATAATCATGCTATTGAGAAGGTCGTTGCCGATGCCTTGAAAAGGGATAAGGCAAGAACAAAGATGCAAAAGATGTCAAAATTTGGCATCATAGAGCTAACCCGACAGCGGATCCGATCAAGTCTGCGGGATGTGCTTTTTGAGGAATGCAAGTTTTGCAGCGGCACAGGATACGCAAAAACCGTTGAGAGTCTTTGTTTAAATGCCATGAGAGACCTGAAGTTTGCTATCCATTCACCGCAGATTGCCAAAATCGAAATCGTCGCAAACCCTGAGGTTGCCAATTACTTGCAAAATCAAAAAAGAAGGCAAATGATAGAAATTGAGGAATCCTATCATAAAAAGATACATATTTTTAGCACTATAAATCACGAACACGGTAAGATAGATATTCGCTATTTAAACCAGAAAGACGAACCCGTCATGGTATAGCCTTGAACGAGGCATCGCCTCGTACCGGCAACTTGTAACATGTACGAGATTTATACCTGACAGTAGTCTTCTCATAAATGACTATTATTAAGACGGCTCACGGAAAGGAGAAAGTAACACATGTACGCCATAGTAAAAGACAGGGGCAAACAATACAAGGTAAGGGCTGGCGAGCGCCATCTCATCGATCTAAAGGCCGATGCCCAAATTGGACAAATTTTGGAGTTTCATGATGTATTAGTTTGCTCAACTGAAGAAGGGAACACAACCTTTGGAACCGCGGCTAATCAACATGCGAAGGTCATTGCGGAAGTTGAAGGCATAAAAAAGGGCACAAAGTCTATGACCATAAAATTTCGCAGGCGGAAGGAATCGATGACCAGAAGAGGACACCGGGAAAAATATACCCGGATAAAAATTAAAGAAATTATTTGTAGTTAGATATAAATTTTTGAACGGAGGTCAGTAACATGGCACATAAAAAAGGACAAGGGTCTTCAAAAAACGGTAGAGACAGCAATCCACAAATGCGTGGTGTAAAAAGATTCGGCGGGCAATTTGTGACTGCTGGCGCCATAATCATCCGTCAGTGTGGAACAAAGTTTAAACCTGGTCACAATGTCGGCATGGGAAGAGACAATACGCTTTTTTCCAAAATAGAAGGCACGGTAAAATTTGAAACGAGGCGTCGCGTGAGCGTTTATACATCACCTCAATAAGCAATAACGGTTAGTTAGCCTTTATTGCCGGGAAGGGCTATCTACTATAGCGATATTTTTATTTTTTCATACATGAGAAATTCGGATTTCGTATTCGAATGTAACGATTTTTATTAAAAGGGTGCCATGGGTGCACCCTTTATCTTTTTTAAACTATGTTTGTTGATGAAGCTGTTATATTTGTAAAAGGTGGCGACGGAGGAAACGGATGCGTAAGTTTCCGGCGGGAGAAATACGTCCCCCATGGAGGGCCCGACGGAGGAGACGGGGGCAAAGGCGGAGATATTATCCTTCATGTTAGTTGTAAAAAAGATACCTTACTCGATCTTACCTCCCGGGTAAAACATATTGCAGAACGCGGGGCACACGGAAAGGGTTCTACGAAAAAAGGCAAGGATGGTAAAGACCTCATTATTGCCTTACCCAGAGGCACTATTATTAAAGATAAAGAAAGTGGACGCGTCCTGAAAGACATGAGTACCAACGGAGAAAGCATTGTTATTGCACGGGGAGGCAGGGGAGGCAGAGGAAACAAGCATTTTGCAACATCCACGAATCAGGTTCCACGCCAGGCAGAAAAGGGGAAACCAGGCGAAGAGCGCTGGGTGATCCTTGAACTAAAGCTCCTTGCAGATGTCGGCCTCATCGGAATGCCTAATGCAGGGAAATCGACTTTACTTTCCCGATTATCGGCTGCCAGGCCTAAAATTGCCGATTATCCGTTCACCACACTGCAACCCCAATTAGGGATCGTAGAGGTAGAGAATTACCGAAGATTCGTCGTCGCCGATATACCCGGACTCATTGAAGGGGCACATAGAGGAATAGGGCTTGGAGATGAATTTCTCCGCCATATCGAAAGGACAAAACTCTTAGTCCATCTTTTGGATGTTTCACCCTTAGCGAGTTTGAGTCCCGCAGACGCATATTATATTGTTCGGAACGAATTAAGACAATACAACCCCAGCCTTGCTGAAAAACCCGAACTTGTCATTGCAAATAAAATGGACCTTTTAGATACAGAGACGGGTATCAAGTGCATTCAAACCCTGGAAGAAAAAATATCCAGACCTGTCTGCCCTGTCTCTATGGTCACGGGCAAGAACATCGACACACTGTTAGATATGATTGTAAGCGCATTAAATAAAATCCAGGCCAGTGCAAACCAACCTGTATGTTGTTAGCAATCGATATTGGTAATACGAATGTTCATGTTGGAATATTCGAGGGAGACACCTTACTGTCTGCGCATACCATAAAAGATGAGGACGCGCCCCGGGCAAATTATGGAAAAATTCTCACTCCGGCCATCCTGAACGAAGTACAGGCAGTTGTCATCGCATCTGTCAATCCAAAGGCAGAAGCATTTGTCGTTGAAAATGTCCGGAAGTGTCTTCCGGTAAAACCCCAAATTATTGGGAAAGACATTCCCATTCCTATCCCGATTCTGACCGAATATCCTGGAAAAGTAGGTGCAGACCGGTTGGTAAACGCACTTGCCGCATTTGAACGGACAAAAAATTGGACAATCGTTGTTGATGCGGGCACCGCAATAACGATTGACGGAATAAACGATACGGGGGCTTTTATGGGGGGAATTATTGCGCCGGGGATAGATATTTCTTCAAAAGCGCTCCACTCCTATACGGCGCTTCTGCCACAGATACCTGTACGTAAGCCAAAGACCGTCCTTGGGAAAAATACAGAAGATGCGATACATTCCGGTATTTACTGGGGGACTGTCGGGATGGTAACCCAGCTTATTACTATGCTTTGCAACGAACTGAAATGTCAACCGTCAGTCATTGCAACAGGAGGAGATGCACGTATGCTGGCGCAGGAAATCCCTCTCATTACGACGGTATTACCCTATCTGACGTTAGAGGGAATCAAAATTGCATATAAAACGTCTCTTGTTACCCGCATACCGCATTAATGTTTTTTAATTTTTTCAAGCAATTTCCGGTATCGATCATCTTCTCTTAAATGAGCCAGATCCTTATCCTTTTCCAGATGATAGATATCCTTATAACCTAACGCAATTGCCTTTTCCAGGGCTTCAAATGCGGCATCAATATTTTTAAGCAATGCATAACTACAGGCAAGGTTGTATTGGACAAGGGGATCGTTTGGCCTGAGACGACTTAACTTCTGGTCTACCAGAAGACCTTTTTCATACATACCACGTGCCGTATACGCATTGCCTAAATATACAAGACAATCAACATAATTTGCATTTCTTTCAAGAATTCCTTCGAGAAACCAAATAGTAAATTCCTCGCCTTCTCTTTTAAATTCCGGAGAGTTAATAATAAATTCATAGTTCGGCAGTGTAATGGAATTGAGAATTCTATTTTTCGTTTCAGTTTTCATTGGCTAATTACGCATTATTGTTATTTATAATTCTTGCTCTCAAATAAATATATGTATAAAATATGCGGTTGTCAAGTCTCAGAATAAGTATTTTGTCTTTTTTGAACTAACGGAGGAGTAAAAATGCCTATCGACAAGGAGTTAATAAAAAGCAAAATCCACAGCACAGAAGATATATCCCTGAAAACCATTGCCGATATTATCGCATATAAAATATACGAAAGCCCGGAAAATATGGGGCCAGAATCGAATTTTTCCGTTGCCACCGAGGCAGTATCCCAGTATGTATCTGAAAACTTTAAAGACTTTGATTCGTTCAAGGCCCACTTATCACAACTTGACAAGGGAATGAAATCAATTAACGAATTTGCCGACACGGTGTACAATTACTACCAGGACAAACAGCTATTGAGCTTTGAGATCATCAAGAATATGATTTCAAGGGCAAACGAGATGAACTTAAAAATGATTACGGATATCGTGGCATATAAAATTTATCAAAGTCCCGACGACAAAGGTCCGGAGCTCAATTTTATATCTGCTGAAACATTCGTTGCTCAATATCTGTCAGAAAACTTTAAAAACCTCCGTGAATTCAGAAGATGCCTTTCAGACCTTGGAAAAGGTTCTTACGCATTAGAGGCATTTGCCGATTTAGTGTATAAATACTATTGTCAAAAGAAAAACTAATTACCATGAAAATATCAAGAACACACAAACCAGAAGACCTTAGCCTTGAGGAGTGGCAAAGAATTCTCAGAAAGCAGTATGGTGAACAACAAAAGTATAAGCTCGAAAATACCGGCAGCCATCCCCTCTTTTCGGAATTTAAACTCATCAATCCTGAATCCGGCAAGATATATAAAATCGCCATTCGCGGAGACGTTCCCGGAGATAATTATTGCTCCTGCCCTGATTATAGCATTAATAACCTTGGGACGTGCAAACATATCGAATTCACCCTCTCCAGATTAATGAAAAAAAAGGGGGCAAAGAAGGCATTCTTAACGGCATACACTCCGCCATACTCCGAGATATATTTGCATTATGGACTGAAGCGAGAGGTCAGGTTTAAGGCAGGGAAAGATGCGTCTCCCGAAGTGATCTCTCTGGTAAATAAGTATTTCGATACGGACAGAATGCTCAAAGAGGATCATGTTCTTAGTTTTCATCAATTTCTTAACGATATATCACAAATAAATGGCCATGAAATACGTTGTTACGACGATGTAATGGCCTATATCGCTGAATATCAGGATGCTGAACACCGGCGAAATATCATCAAGCCTCAGCTTAAAGGAGGGATTAACAGCCCCATTGTTAAAAATATTCTAAAAACTAAATTATACCCCTATCAGCTTGAAGGGGTATTGTTTGCCGCAAACGCAGGGCGATGCCTCATCGGTGACGATATGGGACTGGGGAAGACGATTCAGGCGCTCGCTGCGGCAGAATTAATGGCAAAACTATTCAATATACAGAAGGTTTTGATCGTTTCCCCAACCTCGCTGAAACATCAATGGAAAACAGAAATAGAGAAATTTACCGAAAGGTCTGTACAGGTAATTGAAGGCCTCAACCATCAGAGAAAACAATACTATCTGATCGGGTCGTTTTACAAGCTTATCAATTATGAGCTGATCTTCCGGGATATCGATACAGGGTAACGTCAAAGTCATGCTAGGCAAAAAAGGGGGAGTGGCAGGGCAAGAGAAAGAAGGGGTTGGGATAGGGAAAAACGAGCAAAGACACGAAAAG
>JABWAQ010000085.1 GCA_013360945.1 Candidatus Brocadia sp. | reverse complement strand
GGATTTTGAGGAAAAATTGATAAATGCACTCAGGCATCGAGAGCGAGAAACGGTTCAGCGGGCTGTGTACATCCTCGGTAGACGCAAAAGTATTAAAGCTGTACAGCCACTTTTAAAGCTCTTTAAACAGACCAACAACACCCTTTTAAAAATAGGAATTCTCAATGCCCTTAATGATATAAGAATACCAGAGGCCAGGGAGTTCATATTGAAAGTAATTGATTCAGATGTGGGTATAGTGAAAAGAATGGCAAGGGAAATAATAGACAGGAAATCTATAAATCATGCTGAATGAATATCAAAAAAGGGGGCTTTCAATAACCCTTCGTATTGTGGAAGAAACCATGCAGGATATTGAACAAATCTTACAGAACGGAACCTATACAGGTATCCTCTACGACGTGAAAAATAGTATTCCCCCGGAGGCTAAAGCGGAAATTTTAAAAAGAGCCTCTCTTATTAAAGCTAGAATAAAGATCATTTCAAAGATATTCGACCTTAAAAAGGAACACAGGGAAGCACTACATGAGATTTTTGGTAAATTACCCCATTGCCTGGAAATTGTTGAAGATGTAAAGGCCAAGAGATTGAAAAGGTACGGTGATGTCTCACATGGACTTGATAAAGCACTCGATCCTCAACTCAATATAATTACGGATTTAATTCTGGAGATGCAACAGCTTTTACGATGAACAAGTGAACTGGAGCTACGCGATCATGAATGCTGCCAAACCTTGACAGCAGAAATTAAAAGTATTGCCGAGAGCAACGGCAGCAACAATGATGTGGGTACAATTCCAAGTAGTTTGCCGCCCAAAAAAGCACCAACCAATGAGCCCATAGCCATTATCACGAGAAAGCGCCATTGCAAACGAATGACTTGAAAACTTTGATCACGACTGTAACGCGCAAAACCTGTAATCATCGTCGGGAGACTCACCGCAAGGGACAGGCTCCCTGCGAGCTTCAGGTCTGCGCCGAACAATAGAACGATTGTTGGTATAAGCAATTCGCCGCCTGCTACACCTAACAGCGAAGCGACGATACCAATACCGACCCCGGCAATTGCGCCAGCAAACACTAATGCCAACCCATTGAATGGAAGTTGTTGCGAGTGTGTGCCATGGCCGAAGAGCAAGACACCTGCAATAAAGACCAAGAGTGCGGCAATGACCTTGTAGAGTGCCTGAGACTTGATTCGTGTGGCCCATCCAGCGCCAAACCATGCACCGACCAAGCTACCTGACAGCAGGATTGCGACTACGCTCCAATGTCCGAAGACTTGGTGAAAAGGAACCACTGCGGCGCGGAAAGGAAGAGCGCATGCGACGACAACGAGACTCATGGCCTTGTTTAATATGACGGCCTCCAAGGCTCCGAAGCCAAAGAGCCCAATGAGCAAAGGTAGACGGAATTCCGCACCGCCAAGCCCGATGAGGCCGCCAAGAGTTCCGATAGCAGCGCCGCCGCCAAATACAGCGAACAAACCGCGTTGTTGAGTAGGATTGGAAGCCAAGTTACTTCCTTATTTGAAAAACCTAACATGAAGTAGTCGTACTAAAAGCCGTCTTATTTTACGACTATTAGTACAGATAATACTCTTTCTTGTAACATAATCCTGTATTCACATGTTGCCACGTTGTTATTTAATTGCCTCTACAGGAAGGTTTTCTATATTTACATTGACAATGTCTGCAAGGCTAAATCTCTTGCTTGCATCTAATACTTCAATTCCAATTAACTGGCCGTTCTTGTCAAAATCAATCACAATTCCATCTTCTATTTCCTTAGATTTTTCAACAAAATCTTCTTTGAAATATACATAAATTGCATCTGCTTCTTTGCTATATTCAATCTTCATTTTTATTCTCCAGTATTACCTTCTAAATCATACGTCCAGGAATAATCGTGGGTGGCGTCAAAGATCACCTTTTTGAATCCTATATTTTTCAGGGCGGGGAGAAAGCCTGTGCCATTCACTACCCGATACACGAGGGGACGCGACCAGAACATATACTCCAGTCGTAAAACCGTCTCTTCTTCTCCCTCTAATTCCACATGTACGTACATATCTTTACCCACGAAATACCTCTCAAGTTTCCCCACCACCTCTTCACGCTGCTTTTTCAAATATCTTTGGGTTAAGACTGCCGATACTCTTTCGATTTCTGCCTCTCTCCGTGTTACTTCTTCCATTAATCTTTGCGCTTCGGCGTATTCCGGGGAATCATCTTTGATTGCCTCCAAATGTATCCGTGCATCATACACCCTTCCCCACGAAGTTTTTGCCGGGTCTTCATCCGGTTTGTATCCATCCATTAATGCCTGCCTGGCTTCAATAAGGTGATCATAGGGAGTTAATTTTGCTGGCTTAATTTCGTTAACCGATGCAGGTTGTTTGGTGTTTTTTGCATTCCATGTAACCATGACAAAAAGGATACTTACACCGATAACAAATGAGCCGATCACCCACCAATTTTTGTTCCAGGTTTTTGATGGATACATATTTTTAGTCCCTTGAATTTATAACCACCCCTCAATCTCCTCCTTTGTAAGGCAATGTCATTGAATTAAGATAACGTGTCGCCCTTTCAGGGCATCGAAATAAGTTTAGATAAAACGTTAACAGCCATAAAGACACGTATTTAAGCCGTTTGTATAGCCATAGCAACATTTGATTGTGCTAAATTTGTGCTATATTCGCTATAGCTTTTCTCTAAAAGTTCTACGGCCTTTCTCAGATGTACAGGGGTAATATGGGCATATCTTCTGGTCATTCGTGTATCTTTGTGTCCCATAAGTTCGGCAAGGGTATCTAGGTCAACCCCTGATTGACGATGCCAGGATGCAAAACAATGCCTTAAGTCATGGAATCTAAAATCCTCTATTTCTGCACATTTCAAGGCTTTCTTAAAGTTTAGTCGAATGCGCCCGGCTTTAAAAGGCATTCCGTTGTTATCGTAAAAGACATAGGGGTTTTTAGAATCATTTTTCTCCATTGCTGCATAGAAAACGTCATACGCAGGATTAGCCATCGGAATTCTTAAATCCTCACTATTCTTTGTCTCTTTACCATTCAACGTAATCACCTTTGCCCGTAAATCAACCTGATTCCACTTTGAATTTAAGATATTACCCCGCCTTAACCCTGTCCAGGCTGCAACAATTACTATGTCCCTTAGCCAGCCTTCACAACAGTTAAGAAGTTTATTAAACTCATCAAATGAGAGATGCCTTACCCTTTTGGTATCAGCGTTTTGCTCCATTTCTATTGTTGGTGTTTCTTTTATCCACTGCCAACGCTTTCTGGCAAGATTAAGCATCCTTCGGAGTATTTTAAACTGTCGGTTAATAGTTGCTGGTTTTACCCCCTGTTTTTTTCTCATTTGTTTAAAATCGTCTATCAATGCAGGGGTAATTTCGCTGAGCTTGTATTTCCCAAAAAAGTCTTTCAGTTGGTTCAGGTAACTTATCGAATAACGCCAGCTCTTGAGTTCCCTGAAAACCTGATATTCGTATTTTTCAGCCAGCTCAAGAAATGTCCGCTGGCTTCCCTCATGAGCGTCAAACCATTTTCCCGCAACGATGTCGTGTTTAACCTTGCAGTAGATTTTTTCCGCCAACTTCTTATCCGTTGTCTCTGTCGATTTTCTTACCTGTTGGCCATTGTAAGTAAACCGCATCCACCAGACCAGACCTCTTTTATAAAGTCCCATGTTCTTCCGCCTCCTTTCCGAGACCTTGACATGGGCCTGGTTTCCCGTTGGATGCATTATATACACCATCCAGAACGCTATCAATACCATTTTTAGCGCAATATAACTTAATGCATCTCTTGTTCATTTCTTCCCATTGGTTTACTATTTCCTGAAAGGCTTTTATGTCTTTTCCCTCGTCCCATATCTTGTTCATTCTCTGTTCGAGTTCTTGTGCTTTATTATACATCCTGGGAAACACTATCATTATGTAACTAAACGTATCCTCTTGGTATAATTGTGCAATTTCGTCTACCTTATCCTTAAAAATATCTTCCATTTTGTTCATAGTCTTCAGATACTCTATGACTATAGCCTTATTCCCTTTTATCTCATTGATTATTATTGAAGCTTCTTTCGGTGGATTGCCTTTTCCTACAAACTTTAGTGTAATCTTGTCACCTTTAAGCGAGACCTTATATCCCATGTTTTGCACGGTATGGATAAGTTTTTGAATGTCGTTCAAATCTCAATCTCCTTCTCTGGAATACTTGTATCCTCTGCTAAATCAGCCATTTCAATGGTCGCATGGTCAGGGTCATTATCTGGCATGGACTTATGACTTACCATTGCACTACTACTGCAATGGTCATCAATGGTCATGGTATTATTGTTGATCTTGTATCTCTGATATATGTTCTCGATACGGTCATAACTGAATTCATAAGCCCTTTTGCCGTCTTTTCTCCCAGCCGACTTATCATAAAGGCTTAGTTGCTTGAGTATCTTCCCTACCCATATATGGAATCTCTTTTTTTCTTTTTCTTCCATAGTTGCATAATCTGATTTCAACCTCTCTGCTATGTCGGTTACTGTTAATGTCTCTTTTCCTTTGTCCTTTACCATTTCTTTTAATGTTTCAAAGAGTTCTATTTCATATTCAGACAGTTCATTTTGGGTTTCTTGCATACTTTCGAGGAAAAATCCTTTAATCTCTTTTGTTTCTTCATCTGGCACATCTTCAAGCCTTAATATAGTTTCAAGAGGTCTCCAGAGTTCCTTTACCCTGTGTGATACGTCCTTTCCTGTATCTTGATATATTTCCTTTACCGCATGCCATCGTGTTAAAAGGAGTCTGTATAACTTATCCCTTAAATCTCCCCATATTGTCAGGTATGCGTCAGGATAGGAATATTCCTTGATAGCCCTGAGCATGGTAATTTCAATACACCTATCCTTTAAATCGCTGTCTAGTTCCTTTATACTTGCAAATGCCTTTGGCCCGAAGGTCTCAAATTCCATAATTCTACGACTCTTGTTTGACATGTTTACAATCCTTCTCTTACCGCCCCCAATGGTGTAACTATCCGAAAGGATACCTAATATTTCTGTATTCTTTTTGTTGCTGAGTTCTTCGGCCTGGTCATTCAAGAATGTTCCCCGTATTCCATCAATGCTATCCGCAAGGGCTGCAACCGATACGCCTTTTACCTTCATGGCGTTAAATGACAATCTCTCCAATAAATCCAGAAACCTACTCTTACCGCTCTGTTTTTTCCCATAAATGAACAAGAAGGGGAAGGCATGGAAGCATCTATGAAAATAGGTTGCTATAATCCACGCCGTTATGATGCCGTAAATGGCTTCTCTTTGAAATTCGATATAGTTTTTCATTGTTTGTTTTATTTCCTGATAGAGTTCTTTTGGTGGTTCTTTATTGGTAATAAAGTTTACTATCTTGTTTTTGTCCCATCGGTCATTCACCCTTAAGAGTATCCTGTCTTGTTCATGGAATATGATTGTTTTATCTTCGTATTTGAAAAGATGCTCTTTGTGTATTGATATATCTTTTCCCGATTTGATATAAAAATTCTTATCCTCTGGTTGATTGTTCGATATTACCGTTTCCCGGAAGCCTAATGACATGAATGTTTGGTTTACTTCATATGAAGGATGGGCAATAATAATATCGTGTTCATTATCTGTATGAGTTGGGTTATTCTTTTCCATAAATTTCCTCGATTGCATGTTTAACGATCCTGTCTATATCCTTATTTCCTGATTTCTTTTTTGTGATCCTTTGGGGTACGACTTTTAAACCGTAGGATGCCTTTACCCATTCCTCTATCTTGTCCATATCAAAACGCCAGAGTCCATTGAGCTTAAAAGACGGTATTCTCTTTTGATTTACCCATGAATAGATGGTTGATTTTTTGACTTTCAGAAATTCCGATACTTCTTGTATGGTGACTATCTTCATTTTTTACCTTATGTCTTGTTATATTTCGTCTTTTTCAAAGAAATCTTTGTATTTAAGTAATCCTCTTCATTGCCGTTTGTTTTTTTCTTGTGATAGTTTGTTGCTCCTTCTAAATATTTATTAAGGGTCTCTTTGTCAACATTTTCAAATCCTTCTTTGGCTGCAAATGAGGTGATAAAACCCATGCCAATCTCGTATAATGCCTTATCGCTGGGAATCCTTGATTTATTTACCTGTCTTAGTATCCCTGTTAATTTGCCATCATTAATTCTTACACCTTGAATCTTTTCCCACATGGGATTTGTCGTCCATCGTGTTCTGTTTACGGTGTCGCCTTTTACTGCAAGCCTTAACCAATCACTTGCACAATAAACCCATAGGGCATTTACTTTTTCCATGAGACTTGAAAATGTGTTTATGGACATCTGTCCCAAACATTCCCTTCTTAATTGAAATTCAAGCCTCCATACCCTTTGAAATGTATCCCAGCCCTGCTTTTCCCATATTTCTTTAAGATAATCTTTACGGCTCTCTTCAATCTCTATGGTCTTGTCGTAGATTCTTGCTGAAATAATTCCACCCAGACCAATTGACAAGCCGGTAAATAAACCACCATTCCAATATTTACTGAGTTTCTTAGCCCTGGTTACCCAGGATGTATTTTCAATCTTTTCCAGTTCTTCATCAGTATTGAAATCCACAAAAATATCCGCTCTGCTTATGGTTTCTTCTTCTATCCCTTCCAGTAGTCTATTTACAATTTCCCTTAGCTTATTTATTGAGTTATCTGGCCCATAACCGGTAAGAAGTTCGCTTGATATCTGAACATATATTTTAGGTAGTACTTTTCCTTTACTTCCCGATACTTGTATGCGATACCAATTATCCATCAAGATAAAGGAATACCATTTTACTCCTTTATCCATTACCTCAAAGCGGTGGTCTTCAAGCGTCATTCTTGCTAATGATTGTTCCTTCTCGTCCTCTGATTGAGCCTGTTTCTTTTTTTCCTCTAACTGTTCCTTAATCCCATTTCTTAAGTTACCTTCGTAAGATACGTATAAACTATCAATCCCTTTAAAAACCTCTTTAAATTCCATTTCTATAAATCTCCTAAATAAGTTAGTGTCATTTGAGGGGTGCGTGTTACTAGGCTTCGCACCGCATGAATTATTACCAGCCCTTGTAATCTTTATCTGAGCGTTATTATTATTCTGCTAACCCAACACAGGTTTACTTGCGCCTTCATATTTGTGATACCTGCGTACTTGCTGTACCTGGGGCAGTACGCCTGAGGAATGGCGCAAGCAAATTGTTGTACCAGGATATGGATATTCACACACTTTTTGAAACATTGCCATACATCTGCTTTTCTTCCGGTACGTACGCGCGTGCTTCATTATGCTCCCGCTTGCGCTCCGCTCCACTCAGCACGCGTACCATTAGAATAACCACTATTAACCTAATTCATTCTCTTCCCCTTTTGCTTCGTACAAGACACTCGATCCTGAAAATAAAAAAGGCCACAGTGTTTATCTGTGGCCTACTATAGGAAAATTTATCTCTTATGTCTTGGACATGAAAAATATTTTTTATGTCCGATTAGTAAAAATCATCTATCATCTTGTTTTCTATTAAACGTTTCACATGCTTTCTAAACGATTCCGGGTCATCCTGTACTATTACCCCACAAGATTTTAATAAGTCCCATAGTTCCAGATTGTTTAATTTACAAAGCCCTAGTCCCCAAAACGAAATTAAAACACTGTTTAACTTTGTGTATTCAATATCATTTTCTAACGGCATTTTCTCAATGGCCGTTCCCAGCTTTTTAAAAAAACTTGAATCCCCGGCATAGAACGCCTTTCTTATACGCTTGCGTAACCAATCCAAGTCAAAGAGTGTTTTATCAATTTGTATTGCCTTAAACAGGGATTCGTCATTTCCCTTTTCGGCTTCTTCCAGGAGCCCATCTAACGATTTTTTATGTGTTATGCTTGATACGGTATTAAATACATCGGATAGACTTATTTTGATCAAGTTTAATCTATCGAGTCTTTTTCTTTTTATAGACTCATCATTTTCCGTATCCCAATATCCTTTATACATTACTTGGGTAACTAACGTTAAAAAGTTCATTCCAATATCGCACAGACATCTTTTAAGGTCTATTCCAGGCCTTCTATCAAGATAGGATTCCAGTTTTTCTTCTGTCTCATAGAAACTAAAAAACGTTCTATAATATTCCTTGCTTTCTTTGTTTGGCAAGGCGTGTATCATCTTGAATAAATACGATTTCTTTTGCTCAAATTTCTTTGAAGTAAAAAACTTTAATATGTACTCAATATCATCACTCGCCCCTAATTTAATAATGTCCTTTGTTAGCTTTTTATTGTATTCATAATCATATTTAATTTTCTTATGGAAGGAAGGATATCCTTCATGTTTCAGAAAATTTAATGAGTCATCATCAAGGCACAAGTAACCGGTATTTACGTTAATGTGAGACCTATCGATAAAGTCTAAATATACCTTTATGAGTTCATCAAAGGCAGGGTCGATTTTCTCTTTCCAGCTATTGGTCTCTTTCGTTTGCATATTTCCACCCGTAATTTAATAAAATCCCTGTTTCGCCCAATTCATTCCCTTCCCTCTTAGCTCCACAAAAAACGTTCCGCTAAGAGCGAAGGTTTAACGCTTATTTCTTCGGCTAACCTTATTGCCTTTCCTGGCACAGCATTCTTTCATCTTCTACAAAACAGAAGATCAAAGAATGCTGTGATTTATTTATTAATTATCGGTTAATCCTTTGTAATATTTAATCATCCCTATTTCATTGGTATATTGTTTTTTAATTGAAATAGGTTTGTAGTTTTTTCAGATTTGATACTTAGGAGAGGAAGATTCTATATACAAGAATGTCTATTACAGTAGCAGTGTTATTTTATCAATAACGCAAGTATGCATTAGAAGGTTTTGAGATTAGTATATATTTCCAGCTTGAAGGCTAACGCTTGAGCTCACTGGTTTTTACGGAGCTCAGCGGAGTAAAAATCCAGTGCAGCGATTTGTTAGCTGTTTTTTTGGCAGGTTGTACTTTTATGCTACTTATAGTCTGTAGACTTATAGTCATCCGGTTTATAAAATTGCTACTAATGAATAAAGGCAAATAATCATGTCAAAAAATACGATAAAAGACAAGCTGAGAAAGCCTAGCCAAAGAATTACTCAAATACTATCGAACAACATTCGAGCATTTAGGAAAATTAGGGGGCTATCCCAAGAAGCTTTGGCTGAAATGTGCAGTCTTCACCGCACCTATATTGGAGCTGTGGAAAGAGAGGAAAGAAATGTCACGCTCAGCACACTGGAGCTAATCGCTGAGGCTCTTGGAGTTAGTGTTCCAGATCTTTTGACCGAAGGAAGCATCAAAATTGGCAGGGAAAAATAAAATTATACAACGATACATTAAAGCGATCCAGAAAAGCGGCTTATCAATATACGACTCCATAGAGATCGGTGACCCCGATCTTTGGATTCCTACACCGGAGCTGGAAAAATTGCTTGACGCTGCGATGAAGGGAATCTCGCTTGACGGTCTTCCGCTACGGACCCGCTCGAAAGTAGTGAAGGGACATGTCTGCCGGGCACTTGGTTATCCAGTTCCGCCGAGCTTTAGGAAGACAAAGCCACGCTTTCCCGGACAACTTTTTGATACCTACGTTCAAAAATCGAATAACCTCCAAGTCTGGAATGAAGAACTTTCGCCTACAAGGCGCTATGTGCTCATCCGTGTAAGTGATGGTGATGTGATCACGAAGGTGAAGGTTGTTACGGGCGATAAGCTGGCTTTTCTAGATACAACGGGCACGCTAACCCAAAAGTACCAAGCGCGGTTAATCCCCGGTGAGGCAAAGGCTGAGTTAATCGTGGAAGAGGATACAAGGCTCCTTCGACCCTTCGTGCGTGCAGGTCTCGATCTATCTGCTGTTGCAAGCCCGGTCAATCATCCTCAGGCTGGTCAGTTAATGCCCATCAGAGAAATCTTCGATCGGCTTCAACCCCTTTTAGGGAAACAGTTTGCGGACATCGGCTATGACCAAGAGCGCAATCGGGGGGCGTCATTGCACCGGCTAATATGCCAGCACTTGGGATATGCTGACTACCGGGACGACGGGCAATTTCCGGATATTCGCCATCAGCTTCTTGAAGTGAAGTTGCAAACTTCACCAACCATCGATCTTGGTTTGGTGTGTCCGAACAGTGATGAAAAGCTTGATGTTCCGAAGATTGAGGGGCACCAGATTCGACACTGCAACGTGCGCTATGCGCTATTCTATGCTTTGACAGACGGGGAGAACGTCACTTTGACACACTTCTTTTTGGTGACAGGCGAACAATTTTTCAAACGGTTCCCACAGTTTCAGGGTAAGGTATTGAATAAGAAGCTCCAGATTCCACTACCGGCCGACTTTTTCGTCAACTAACCCAAATGCCTCCCAGACCATTGAGTTCAGATCATTTTTGAGCCGGTCGGCCACGGATGACGTACTGCATTCATATACACGTTTTGCCTTTGTAATTATATCCTTACCATGCTGAGTGTTCGGGTCAGGGAGGGGGAACTTCTCGACATACTGCGTAATAAAACGGCGGCGGCCTGCATATAATTTATTGTGGAAGCAGTGATCATAAAAGCGCTCTATGAAAGTCGAGTTGCCTACGGCAGCCGCAATCCATAGCAGATCAGCCTGTTTTTGATTCTGGCTGACAAGCCAGTAACAGTCACCGTTAACGACAGAACCGTCCAAGTCGATCCAGAATGTAGGCTCTTCGGCAATATCCCGGAACACTAGTTTAGGCATATTCCAAGCATCCGGGTCTTGCGGTACCCATATTTCATACCATTTCCGGCCAGACTCAATAACATATTTGCGGCCTTCGAGCACAGAGCGGTGTGACTCAAGATAGGCTTGACTGTTAGGATATTGCGATAAATCTACCACACGACGATGGCCTTGAATAACCTCATGCGGATATAATATCTGGATTGGTCGATCGGAAATAAGGGGTTTGAAGCGACATGCTATGTGATGAGTGGTAAGGGGCTTGAGTAGCTCAGGACGGGCATCCTCGGGCATGTCCATCCAATCGTCCCTAATAAATACCTTATCGGCACAAGTTTTGACTCCAACGCGAATTTTACCGATGTCACGAAAGGTGCCCCATCTATGGGCTTCCACCTTCGCTAACCAAGCATCAACTGTATTCGTCGCGATGCGCCATACACCATCGAGGGTATCGCCGGTGTCTAACTTGCCATGTATGACATTAAAATGCCTTCCATCCTCCGTCTCGATAACGCCTTCCCTTTCAAGTGCGATGATAGGGTTAGTAGCAATATCGCTTGCTGGTTCAGAAGTCTGGTATATCGATGTGAACTTAGGAATTTTTATCTTGTTTCCGTTCTTACCCTCAACAAGCATAACAGCTGGTAGTACAGCGGCATTAAACAACTTTGTATCACCTAAATCCCAGGCGTGTCGAATGTTGAAACGCTGGAAAATGGCCTTCCGTACCGAAGCCCCAGATTTTGTTGTCATAAAACGGTTGGAAACGATAATTCCAGCAATACCCTTGGGCTTGAGTACTTTAGACATGGCGAGAATAAAAGCATAGTAGAGGTCTATGCGACCGGCCAAGCCGAACTGCTTGGTAAGAATTTTCGTTTTGGTGGCGCCCATGATCTGGGTACGTACGTAAGGAGGGTTAGCGATAATAAGATCATAGGTAGCTGGAGCAGGCGGACCGAAAAGTGAGAGATTGCCGTCCATGCTGAAATGTTTTAGTACGAATTCGAGAAAACTTTCTGATTTAAAATAAACCTCGACCGTAGGGAAACATTTCCTTAAGCGACTAGTAGCAATATTTAGGGCATTCTGATCAGTTTCAAAACCATAGACTTTTATTTCAATACCCGGATAATTAGCAAGTTGCCGTAAAAGGCTGATAAGAAGCTCACCATCCCCAATTGCTGGGTCCAAAACACGAAGTGGGCGATCTACAGGAATCTCGTCAATCATGCTGACAATTTTACGGGCAACAAAATCGGCAAGAATATTAGGGGTATAGGTTGCGCCACCTGCCTTTTCTTTCGGGACTACTTTGTATCGAGGTGCTGTCTCTTGGCTGCTGGTTGCAGACATTAATTCTCCTCCAAGATCATTATGCTACTCATAGTATTCACTTTCTTAGCCAATGTCAAGCTTCAAATTTTTCGAAAATCTCAACCCGTTTCAGTTTCTTGGATACCAGCTAACGCTTCGGTTCACGCGCGGGCCGAACGCGCAGCGCGAGGACCGTCGCGTGGAACCGCTTGTTATGTTTCACTTCTCCCTATCCCAAACGTGCGCTGTTTTTGAGTCGTAGATATGTACTTTGCATTTGAACTTGCCTGCGATCTGCTCGATATGCTTCCTGTCCGCATCCGAGTAGACACCGATATATATGCTCCAGAGCTTATCAGTAGCCTTCCTCCCGTACTTTGCGGCCCTGTTGATGGCGGCGATGATGTGTTCATCGTACTCGCCAAAATTGAAACCAAACGTCACTAAAGAACCTTCCGCGTTACAGAGGTTGTCATAGCAGTACGTTAGGTACTGGTTGTGCTTGATGTGCTTGAGCTTCTGATGCCCATCGCCAGCAGTGACGAAGATCGGATATTCGCCTTTCTCCATTCTGGTGCTTATCTTTTCTAGGAGGTAGTTGTATTCGTCGTATTCTTCTTTGATGACTGCGACACCGTTGTCGAAGAAGGGCAACGCGCCGTGCAGGTAGAACACATTCTGCTTGTCGCGATACTTGCCCCAAGTCAGTTCTGACCAGATTTGTTCCTCGGACGGGACAAACTCATCTGGATTTTCGAGTTCTCTACCACAGCCGTCAACGTGCTCAACGATGCTGTTCCGCATGAGAACCCAGTAGAGCAATAAGTCATAATTCGTTGAATAGATGTTGCCACCAGAATCCAGGAACACCTTAAGAAAGCTAGAACACACCTTGCTCCGCTCTTCAGGAACCTTGAAGACGTGTTCTGGATGAAGAGCCTTTACCGCATCCAACAATCTCGTCTTTAGTTTTGTGCTTGCAGAATCGACCCGCTTCTTGAGCTTCGAGTCGCCGCCGAAGGCAGCAATCAGTGCGGAGAAATTATCGAGGTGCTGCATGATGACTTCGAAGTTTCTGGTTTCAATGACGTCAAGGATTGTTGAAAGGTCCTTGTCATCCAGTTTCGTAACGAAGTCGTGCAGTGCGTTGTACGAGAAGATCGCCGGATCGTACTCCATGCTGAATCCGTTACCGAGGAGTAGATGGAACGCCCGCCGGTCTGAATTTTTCTTGATAGAGGCTAATACGTTATCGAAGGTTTCGAGCTTCATACTTGTGACTTGGTGCACTCAATAGAGAAACATAACAATGATTATACAGTCTGTATAAAACAGCAAATACAGACTGTTTTAATATATATAAGAAGTTTCCGTGCTTCTTATCACGCATTGTAACTTGTTTAACATCAAGCCTTTCATGCAATTTTGCCAATCGCCCATTCCGGATTATACAGACTGTATAATCCGGCTTGCAACCCATCGACCTGACTTCGGATATCGTGACTTTCTTTGATCAAGACATAGGTGCAAATTGTCGTCGTGTTAACGTCATTGGCGAAGACAATCAGAAATTATCATTTACCGTTTTACAATGTCAAGATTCTTTATATGGAAAGATGATAGGAAATTGTTATTTTCCTTAAAAGGGATGATAATACAAAAAATGAAGAATAAAGCAATCTTTTTTCAGTTCTTTTCAGGGGAAAGAACGGGATCGAATCGTTCCATGCTATCCGATAATTGGTGTTTTAGCAAATTCTTGTATCATAATATGTACTAATTTTGTGCTAAAATCAATCCAAAAGGATAGAATTAATTGAAATGAATAGAATTGATATAACGTCAACAACACCTTGATTTTCAAGGTAAAACAGGAAACCAGCCCAATATCAAGGACTTAAGAATTTTCAATATTTCGCCCTTTCAGGGCTAAAAATATTGTTAAATCCTTGTCCCAGGGCTGCCGCCCTGGGCTATGCTTTGCCAGCCCTTCGGGCTTTATCGCGAAGAGAAAAGCTCTCTGCCTTAATTCAATGATATTACCCTCGTAAGCGGAGGGGACGTCGGCGTGGGCGTTCGACCGGGTTCACGCTGAGGGCTCAGTCGAACGATGAAGAAGAGATCTTCTCTCGTTTATTTGCATATTAACCATTGTCACAAAGCTCGCATAAATAAAAATTCCTTAACATTAAATTAAGTCTTCGGCAACTTTGGATGTTTCGGTGAGTCCTCTCACCGAAACAAGAATCCTCAGTGCCGAAACGAATCAGGAGTCATCTGCAGTGGGTTTCGGCGTGAGGACACGCCGAAACATCAAAATAATAGCGGCCACTTACCCTTTACTTTGTCCAGTAAAAACTTTCCAAAAAGAAGTT
Source organism: Candidatus Brocadia sp. (assembly GCA_013360945.1). GTDB lineage: Bacteria > Planctomycetota > Brocadiia > Brocadiales > Brocadiaceae > Brocadia. The sequence goes on along the minus strand of JABWAQ010000085.1, from coordinate 192 downwards.
TTTCAAACAGGAATACTATAGTATTCATTGTTTCGTCGGGGTCGCTCGCCCCGCGAGTTTGCAGAAATGATAAAAGCAGAAATACTCCCACGAGAAAGGCCCGAATCCCAGAAATCCTGCCACTGGCATCTCAAAGATCTTTACATCCTTCATAAAAGGGGCGGTGTACACCCACTTTGATGCAGCCCAGTA
>JABWAQ010000189.1 GCA_013360945.1 Candidatus Brocadia sp. | reverse complement strand
ACTGATAAACACTACGGCAAAGAGGAATGCATACGCTATGTGCAGTCTGCTCACGGAATCCATCTTTGTGATGAAAATAAAACTTCCAAAAAGACTGCCACCTAAAAGAGCCGATTCGATCACAATAAACAAAACTTCTGATATAGGTTTTGTCCGTAAGGAGCTATACATTCCAAAATAGTACAGAAGGATTCCCCAAATAATAAGCAGCGCCGGTAAAAGGACCCCATAGGTTCTCAGGAGATGAAAATGATACGACTGGTGTTGTACGATAAGACCCAGAAAGAACGCTGCAAATACGACACACAGGTCCAGGACTATCATAAGACCTCTAAAAATTGCATGGTGTTCTTTTAACATGGCTTTGTTAAGGGTTAAAGGTTTATGGAATTATTTATTATCCAGTATTCTTTATATATTTTGATCTTCAACATAATTACGTAGGGCGAGGCTTTAGCCTTGCACAAATGCTTCAAGGATAAAACCGAACATATCCTCAACAGAGGAAAGACTACCCCGCCGGTCATTGCGAGGGTATTGTCCGAAGCAATCTTTTACATGTTTCAGAAGAGATTGCTTCGGGAAAACCCGCGCAATGACATTTTTTTGAGATCATTACAGGATCAATTCATACTGCCTCTATCAGCGCCATGCTTCCGCCGTGCAAAGGTGCAACCCTAAAGGGTTGCCCTACGTATTTCTGAAATATACTATCAATCTTTAACCAGAATAGCCTTCCTTATATACGCTTGTACTTTATCCTTACTCTCTTGTTCCATATCCTGAAACTGTATTCCGGCATATGCTTTATGGCCATTCATTATTTCCCTGATACACTGCCCCTGTGCTTTAACCGTTTCAGAGCTATCGTCCAGGCTAAACTCGAAATTGTGAAGTCCCTGCCCTTCTATATTGGCACATCTGATTATCTCTCCGTTCTTCGTATCGATGGCTGTGAGAATTTCCGCAAAAACACCACCCTCGCTCAGGTTAATAATATTCGCCTTGCATGAGATTGTGCTATTGCCTGTATGGTACTGGAATATTGCCTGAAAAAATGTATGGATTCGGGGATAACATCTTTTCATAATACTGCTGTTTATAATCCTTTTTTTTCCGATATCTTTTTTAAAGGATAAAATAACCTTATCGCAATCTGTTTCATGATAGATTTTTACAAAATCTGCATTTCCAGAAATCCTTAACATCTTCTGTATGTCTGGTCCAACATTGAACAACCTGATTTGCATACCACGGGAAACAACGTTTTTGAAGATCTGAATCCCCAGTCCATCAATTTTTCTTACCTGCCTCAGATCGATAAGCAGGTTATACCGCCCTTCATCCAGGCAGGTATATAAATACCACTCCAGCTCAAAAACTTCCTGGCCAATTATTTCACCGAAGATTTCAAGCGCTTGTATTGCAGACTCACCAGTATATGAGGGATGAGATATAATTTTCATTACGGTACAGGTAATTATCTCTTTGATTTTTTGTTTTTCTCTAGAAAGTTGTACATGACACATAGGAAAAATTGTGCCAACGATTGTGATTATTTGAATTAATGTCATAAATACTTATAATATATAACTATAAAGGAAAAGATACTATGCGTTAAACATACGGGTAAGCAATAGCCCCTATGTTAGGACTCTAACACCTGTAAACAAAACACAGAAAAAATGAATTATGTAACTCTTTTTAATAACTGGCTTTATATCAATAACTAAAAATCTAACAGGATAGTGTTAGATTTCTAACATATTTCATAAATATCAGATATCATCGGGACTTAGGTGGTTATAGTAATCCAGAAATGAAACCGAACACAATAAATCAGGTGTGATTCCATCAGCACGGACAAACCAGTTTGTCCGTACCACCCTATCTTTATAATGTCCGGTTTCATCCTTTGAAACTATAACTTTGATTAATTTGTACCTGACATCCGAGAGGTTTTCTTTTAAGATGAGCAGAAGAACGAGAGATACCTTTATCAAAATTATGGTATATCCTCTTAAGGTAACGCATATGGGAATGAACCCACCCCTAACCCCTCCCAAGAGGGGAATAAACACACCCCTCTCAAGCGGGAAGTATAAGAGTCCCCCCTCGGGCTTATCTTTACCTAAAAGTCAGAGAGATAAATTTGAGTATTACGATAAGACTAAACAGGGTGGCACGGACAAACCATGTCCCCGTGCGTCTTGAAGGGGGACATGGTTTGTCCGTGTTGTTCGAATACATCCGTGGATAGGGAATATACCACACTGACAAACAGAGTTTGTCAGTGCCACCCAGGAAGAGGCTTACAGAGGATAAAAATTTCTCTAGAGACGCCCCCCGACGAGACATCTCTTCATGGTATTCTAAAGATGTGGGTAAGGATAAGCCACTCGGGAGGGGATTGAGGGGCATATGCATCAAGCTAAAATAAGTAAATGGTGAAGAATAACATAATCCCCCTTAATCCCCCTTTAGAAAAGGGGGAAATGGTGAATGCTTTAGAAAAGGGGGAAATATTTGATATTTTTGATCAGGCAAACTTTTCTCAAGAGAAAATCCTTCCTTCTTTCTTTCCCCCCTTTTTTAAACTTATCCTTACCCACAAGTTAGGTAGAGATCGAAGGTAGAAGCAAGGTAAACCACGAAGTACACGAAGAAAGAAGAACGTAGAGAAGTAAGATTTTGCGAAAGATGGAGAGACGCAAGATTTTGCGTCTTTACAATTGAGGTAGGGGTGTGTTGCTTCGCCTCAAGAAGGGATCGATCATAAAAAGA
>JABWAQ010000188.1 GCA_013360945.1 Candidatus Brocadia sp. | reverse complement strand
AAAAACCTATGAGAGTATTCCTGAAAATTTTGAATCCTTACTTGGAATTGAGGGTGTAGGACCAAAAACAGTTCGAGCCTTGGCCCTCATTTCCGAGATTGTGTATGGTAAAGCTCCGAGTTTTCACGATCCGGTAAGGTACAGCTTTGCTCATGGTGGTAAAGATGGTCATCCGTATCCCGTAGACAAAGATGTTTATGACTGTTCCATCGATATATTAAGAGGAGCACTCAAGCAGGCGAAAGTTGGCAATAATGAGAAGATGGATGCCTTTAAACGATTAAGTTATTTCATGTGAGTTATTTATAAGGATAGAAGAGAAGTGGTCAACGTATTATGGATACCTACAATAGTAAATATTTGTCTCGAGGGAGATAGAAAAGTATGCGGAAGATGCTGAGACGGCTTTTATTTATTGTGCTTCTGTTTTATTTCATAAATTTCTCCATTGTTTTTGGCTCAGAAGTGGGTAGTAGGCTGGTAGATTTCAGTTTGGAAGATTTACATGAGGCACGGTATTCTCAAGCTAATTTAGAAGGAAAAATAACCCTTGTTGTTTTGCAGAGCAGAACTACTCTTCAAACCGCAATCGATTGCAAGACACAGTTGAAGAGGCTGATCCCGAAAAATCAGGCAGTACAGATGGTTGCGATTATGGATTTGAGGAAAAGACCTTCGCTTGTTCCAAAATTTGCACTGAAGTCAAAAATTTCAGCACAGGATACAACTTCAAAAGAAATTCCCTTTCTTTTGGACTGGGATGGTGGAGTAACAAAGGCGCTTGGAGGTGAAGATAACAAATGTAAGTTATTGATCGTCGACCCGGCATTAAAAGTAGTATACAATCAGGAGTATGAAAAAGCGGCAATCGAAAGTGAAATAAAGCCTTTACTTATCGAATTATCTAATACATCGTTAAGATGATTCGTAATAACAGAATTTACTCTTTACTGATTCGATAAACGTTACCGAATCCCCCTTGATTCCTCTTTTTTAAAGGGAGATCAAGAGGAATGAAAGGAATCAGGAAAAATACTATGAGAAATTACTTTGGCAGCGTACTATTACAATTCATGATAATACGGTTCAACTGCATGGGGCTGTGTCATTGCGAGGGTATTGTCCGAAGCAATCCCCTGGATATTTTAAAAGAGATTGCTTCGGAAAAATACCCCTCGCAATGACACATACGAGAGAGTCTATTATGATAAATTAAGTTGACAGTGCACTATAGATAACTTAAGGAGAAATGCTTCGTTATTATTTTTTTACTGTTTACGTTAAATTGGATTATAAACTCGGGTAAATATGTGCTTCTTACCCATTGAACAAACGTATCACTCTCTAGTATACTTCCTCCAATAATCTTCTCTTTTATGTCAATACCTGTCGATACATCATTATCGATAGTTTCCCAATACAATCTCCTTCCTTTTATGTCTTTTATTGTAGTGCGATGCGTAGGTAATGTTAAACCATCTCATAAATTTACTGAGATTATGGTAAGAGGAATTCTACAAGCAAATGGAAATGATTCTCTATAACTACAAAGGTTAATTCGTTTGCCCTACACTATATACGACGTGGAGCAATGGCGCACCGGCCTGGTCACCATTGTAGGACTTCGCTACTCGTCTGCCAGTGCCTGTAATGATAATTACCAGCGAATTGCCGCTTGACCATTCGGCACGGTTTACGATCTCTTGAATGACTGAGGATATGTCAGGCGTCCTCTGGTCAGGACCGGTTGCTCCTATGGTTGTCCATGCTGCAGGGGACCATGGTACGGCTGCTATTGTTTTTGACCGGGACGATATGTTCCCATTGGTAGAGGTAAATGGAGCGGCATTATTGGCAGCTTCTCCCTGAATGATCAGGGAAATTGCTCCGGAGCGTATCTCATCTGCCTTAAATTGAATATAGGCATTCATAATGGCGGCATCTTTTGGGATATTGATTCCAGTAAAACGCATCCCCACCTTCTGATTGCCACTACTGGTAGTGACCAGATCAAGGTCGCTGCTGCTCCGTATCATATTACCCAAAGCAGTCTCTTCCGCATCATCTGAACTCGCCGAAACTCTGACGTCTATGGTTCCTCCTCCCGTAGTATCCAGGACAGTAATGGTTACATCATCGCTGGCGTTTAATTCACTATCGTCGGCAGTCAGGCGCAGCACATAGGTTCCTGCTACCGAAAAGCTCGCCGTTGTATCAACGGCATTGGCATTGCCAAATGTCACTGTGCCTGGGCCACTTACCTTACTCCAGATAGTAGTCACGGCACCAGGTGGATTTGGCAAGCCGTCATCGGATACTGTACCATTCAGAGAGGCATTCGCCGGCAGGGTAACTGTCTGATCCTGGCCTGCACTAACCGTGGGGCGTTGATTGCCCGGCGGAGTTTGTGTGAAGGACATTTCATACACCTTGCCATCGTTCTCGTTCGGGTTACTATCATTATCAATTCCCCGTGCAGCGATATAGATGTTCTTCACATTCGGGTTCAGGCTACCAGGACCAAAGGCAAGTCCGGCAGGCTTTTTGGCGTTTGCCGCAGAAATATCGAACATCTGCGTCAGGGCACCTGTCTTCGTTAATTCAGCCAATTGTGTTCTGGGTTTACCAACTAAATACAGACGATTATTATCCGGATTACATTCGATTCCCTCCGGGTCATCCACCCCTATACTTAACGTATCAAAATGCGTCACCTGATCATCACCCGATGGAGATACACCATCAAAGATACCGTTATTTCCTGGTGCAACCCGGTACACTTCACGGTTCAATCCGTCTGCTATAAAAAGC
>JABWAQ010000084.1 GCA_013360945.1 Candidatus Brocadia sp. | reverse complement strand
AATGGAAGGGTACTGCAATAATAACCTGCTCCCAGGATTATATGGTTGTGACGTTCACCATAAAGGACAAATGCAATGGTAAAACGGTAGGTTCTGGTGAGCTATGGAAGCAATAACAGCATTTCATGTGCTGTTAAAATCCTTAAGAGCGCTTTACCGCCTTAAACAAAAACTTGCATTATTTTTTACAAAAAATTGAGAATACACCCGAGTGACTATAGCACAGTGAGCGTGAAGAGAAAGCGATTACGGGAAACGATGAAAAGCGACAAGTATTTTTCTCAGATTGTCAAAAGAGATGAAACCGATTTGTCAATGATAAACAGGCTGTCCGAGAATGCAAAATCGTAAAAGTTCGGATGTTGATTTACAAGGACTTATGACTTGAGAAATCACGAAAAAGTGAATTCTCGGACAGCCTGTAAAGAATTGACCCCATTGACCCCAAAGAATTGACCCCATTGACCCCAACGACTACTCTGAGCAACAATATGAGCTCGGTCAGCGGAAATGGCGACTTAAGCCTCCCGTGTCACATTATTGACAGTGAGGGGGATTTAACGATGTTGACCGATTACGACACCGGTGGTATTGGCGCAAGCGCGGGGGGATTAACGGCAGCGAATTTTGAGGTGAAAAACAATAGGGGCGTTGGTATAGAAGTCGGAGGCGACGTCACCATTGGCACTGGTACTGTGTGTGGCAATGCAGACGGAAATCTTTCTGCAGGCGGTAGTCAGACACTGAACAACGTTGCGTTGAATGATACCTGCATTGAGTAGTTACAAGGAAAGGTGAGAGGAAGGGTGAGAGGGGTCATATCAATTCCCCCTTAGCAAAGGGGGTGAAGGGGGTTGTAAAAAACGTATCATATCATCCTGTATAGTTACGTCCTCATGGATAATCCTTCCATCTGCTTTTAGAAATACCCCTTGCCAATCTCAGTGAATTTATGAGATGGTTTAACATTACCTACACATCTCATTACAAGAGAAGACATAAAAGGATGGGATACATGACCCCAATTTTACCATGAATCGTTCTTTAGATGCAGAAATTCTTTCGAAAGCAAAAGATGAAGGACGAATTGTTCTAACATGTGACCTTGATTTTGGCGACCTTCTTTCGGCTTCTGGAGAATGTAGTCCAAGCGTAATAATTTTCAGGCTCGAAAATGAAACACCTTTAAATGTAGTCAAGAGGCTGAACCAAGTTTTACAAGAATCACCCGATGCTCTCTTTTTTTGCTTGATAAGGCTTTGCCTTGCCATCTTTAGGATGCTGCCCTTCACGAACACAGGACAGGCTTAATCCATCAATTTCTATAGTACAAAACCTGACCCGAACGAGTCGGAACATGTAGCGCGACATTTATGTCGCAGTCCTGCGAACTGAAGTTCGCATTACCAAAGTCGGTGCGAAATTGTTTTTGCCAAAAATGTAAAATATTTTTATTAAGAAACTATGGTAAATGATTTTAACTCTCCCACCTCAATTTCGGTTCGCGGGCGGCCTTTACTTCGTCAGGACGGCTGATGGGCGTGGTTTGCGGCGTGTTGCGTACTGCCTCTGGTCGTTGTTCTATGTCTTCAGCAATCTGGATCATGGCCTTGGCAAAGGCATCCAGTGTCTCCCTTGATTCCGTCTCTGTGGGTTCTATCATCAGTGCCTCTTCCACAATCAGTGGAAAGTAAATCGTAGGTGCATGGAAACCATAATCTAAGAGTTTCTTGGCGATGTCCAGGGCGGAGGCGCCTTTTTGTCTTTGTTTTCCGGCTGAGATGACGAATTCGTGCATGCAAGTCTTGCCATAGGGGATGTCATAGTATTTTTTGAGTTTGTGCCGCAGGTAGTTGGCATTTAAAACGGCATGCTCGCCCACATTACAAACACCTTCCTTGCCCAGAGACAAGAGATAGGCATATGCCCTGATCATTATGCCTATATGGCCGTAAAACGCCCTGACCCTTCCTATGGAATCAGGATAGTCATGGTTTAAGATATATTTTTTTTCTGAAAATACCCTTCGTTCACCTTCCCCCTCAACCCCTCCCGTCAAGGGAGAGGAAATTGATTGTTCTCTCTTTCCCTGTTGAAGATGAAGATTTTCGTCCTTCCCTGCGATTTTGTAACTAAAGGCAGTTTCATTTTTTGAGCTAGTGTCTGGATAATCGTTCTTTGCTAATTCGATGCGCGGGACAGGTAAAAATGGTTTTAATGCATCGGTAACACCGATGGGACCAGCTCCCGGTCCTCCACCGCCATGCGGGGTGGAAAAAGTTTTGTGGAGGTTCAGGTGCAAGATATCTACGCCCATATCTCCTGGCCGGGCTATGCCCATGAGGGCATTCATATTTGCCCCGTCACAATAGACGAGTCCGCCGGCATCGTGGGCGATCTTGCATATCGTCATAATATCCTTCTCAAAAAGGCCCAGGGTATTGGGATTGGTGATCATAAGGGCAGCGGTGTCACGGGTAAAGGAGGCTTTGAGTTTTTCTATGTTAACGAGACCGTCGGCATTGGATTGAATTGATTCAACCTCATAACCGCAAAGGGCGGCAGAGGCTGGATTGGTACCATGTGCAGAATCGGGAATGATGATCTTGTGCCTGGTTTCTCCCTTTTTCTCCAGGTAGGCACGGATGATCAACATGCCCGTTAATTCGCCGTGCGCACCTGCGGCAGGTTGTAAGGTAAAGGCGGACATTCCGGAAATATTTTTAAGCAATTGTTCTAGGTCGTAGAGGAGTTTGAGGATACCCTGACACTGCTCAACAGGTTGATAAGGATGCAATTTCGCAAAACCCTCCAGGCGAGATACGTCTTCATTAACCTTGGGATTATATTTCATGGTGCACGAACCCAACGGGTAAAAGTTGGTATCCACGCAGAAGTTCATCTGAGAGAGTCTGGTGAAATGACGCACGATGTCGATCTCCGAGACCTCGGGTAATTCCGGCTCCTGTTTCCTTAAAAGATTTTCAGGGACAAAATTCGTTATAGGTTTCTCCGGTACGTCACAGGCAGGGGGGACAAAACACCGCCTGCCGGGAGAAGATTTTTTAAAAATGAGAGGTTCAATCTGATTCATGATTAAATTCCTTCAATTATTTTCGAATCCTAATTCTATGAACTTCTACTAAAAACAATTTCCCTTTGTAATGATCCATGCCAGGATTTGCGATTAAATAATTTTTCAATCTTGTAATAAGCTGTGGAATAGCTTCTGGATGATTTCTTATCTGGAGGGCGATAATCCTTTAGCCGAAAAACTCCATAACCAGCGGTTTGAAGCATTTGGATTATAAAGTTAGAAATGCAGTGATCTGCGAAGAACCTCAAACTGTAACCTCAAATTCTGATAAATCACGGGCATAGTCCAAACAAGCGACAATATGCTCTTTCGTAAGGTCTGCGAATTCCTGTCTAATTTCTTCGATAGTTTTTCCTGCTGCCAGATATCCCAGAATAAGACTAACGGGGATTCTGGTTCCTTTGATTCGTGGTTTACCCCGAAGCACATCAGTTGTACTTACAATATAATTTCTCCAATCTGTTTGCATTTTATACTCCTTTCAGATGATCGGGTCTTTCTGTTGGGCATTTTATTCCTTTTCAAGTGTATGTCAATTTATTAACTTTTATTTGTTAAATCTGTGACAACGCAGTAACCAAGCGGTCAATCGATACTTTGGTCTTCGTCTCTGTTATGCATAAGAGCATGCTGTTGGTTAAGTCTGGGTACAATCCGGAAAGCTCCAACCCGCCAATAATTCCTTTTGTTAGGAGGTGTTCGTTGATCTTGTTGATACGAAGACTGCCTTTGGCTTTCAGCGCAAATTCATGAAAGAACGGTTGTTGAAAAGCCGGTTCAAAGATGTCCAGCGAACACAGTTTTTCATAAGCGTAATGGCTCTTTTGAATATTGTGGTTTGCTAATTCTGTCATGCCTTTTTTCCCTAAGGTGCATAGGTAGATACATGCCCTTAATGCGAGGAGTGCCTGATTGGTGCAAATATTAGAGGTTGCCTTCTCCCTTCGTATGTGTTGTTCTCTGGCCTGCAGGGTAAGGGCAAAACATCTCTTTCCCTTACTATCCACCGTCTCGCCTGCGATCCTTCCGGGCATCTTGCGTAAAAGCTCTCTTTTCACGGTGAAAAAACCGAGATATGGTCCACCATAGTTCAGGTAGTTTCCCAAAACCTGGGCCTCGCCAACGGCAATATCGGCACGGTATTCCCCGGGCGGCTTCAGGATGCCCAGAGAAATGGGGTTTACGCAGGCGATAAAAAGCGCATTGTGCCTGTGGGTAATATGTGAGATGGTCTCCATGTCTTCAATACAGCCAAAGAAGTTGGGATTCTGGACGAGTACGGCCGCGGTATTGTCATCGATAATCTTTTCTAATTGGCCTATATCAGTTATCCCTTCGGGCGTGTCTATTTCTACGATTTCCGTATGCAATCCCTTTACACAGGTCTTGAGTACCTGCCGGTATTCAGGATGGATTGCCCGTGAGCAAATAATTTTGTTCCGTTCCTTTGAACGTATGGAGAGTAGCGCAGCCTCGGCTAAAGCGGTGGAGCCATCGTACATGGATGAATTAGATACGTCCATACCGGTTAACTCGCACATTAACGTTTGGAATTCGTAAATTGCTTGAAGTGTGCCCTGGCTTACCTCCGGCTGGTAGGGGGTGTAACTGCTATAAAATTCACTCCTCGATGCCAGATGATCCACAACTGATGGGATATAGTGTTCATAGGCGCCTGCGCCTAAAAATGAAAGGCATTTGTCTGTGCCGGTATTCTCTTCGCTTAAATTTTTTAAGGCTTTTAATACCTCTGGTTCTGAAAGGCCGCCGGGTAATGATAAAGAAAAATTTCTTAACGTCTCTGGGATATCTTCAAGAAACGCCTCAAGGGAAGGTACCCCCATTTCTTTCAGCATAATTTCTTTATCGCGTGTGGTGTTCGGAATGTAATCCATGGGTACTCTTTTTCATACGTCAATTAGGCCTTCGGCAACTTTTTATTATAAGGTTAAACCCACCCTGAATCCCCTCCCAGGAGGGGACTTCTTTAGTCCCCTCTTGAGAGGGGGTTGGGGGTGTGTAAGGCAGTAGCAGAGAAGTTTGAAATTCCTATACGTTAAATTGTAGGGGCAGGTTTCAAACCTGCCCCTACTTTGGATTTCCTAAACATCAGATTATCTTAATGGATTCATTGCAAAATATCAAAATGAATTTATGTATGATAATATTCCTGGATGGGTTTAACGTCGAGGTTGCCGTTTTTAAGCGCCTCGATGGCCTTCGTGGCAGCCACAGCACCGGCAAGTGTTGTAAAATAAGGGACGTGGTGAACAAGTGCGGCGCGCCGGATGGAATAAGATGCCTCCTGGGCGGCCTTGCCTCCGGTGGTATTGATGACGAGTTGTATTTCGTTGCTCTTGATGTGGTCAACAATATTAGGCCGTCCTTCAAACACTTTCAGGACAGGTGTGACGGGAACGTTATTTTCGGAGAGCACACTGGCAGTGCCGTTTGTGGCAACGAGCTTAAAACCCATGTGTGAAAGTTTTTTTGCAATGGGGACAATGGGCTTTTTATCTCTGTCGCGGACGCTCATAAAAACGGTGCCCGTTAAGGGGAGGCTGCAATCGGCTGCCATCTGTGATTTTGCATAGGCACGACCAAAATCCATGTCGATCCCCATGACCTCTCCTGTCGATTTCATTTCTGGCCCCAATAGGGTATCGACCCCCTTAAACTTGATAAAGGGAAATACGGCCTCTTTTACGGCAATATGTTTTAGCTTTGCACCCGTGGAGATGCTTAATTCACTGAGTTTTTTCCCCATGATTACCTTCGTTGCAATCTTTGCCAGCGGAATACCGATTGCCTTGCTGACAAAGGGTACCGTCCTTGACGCACGGGGATTAACTTCCAGCACATACACGATTTTATCTTTAATCGCATATTGAATATTAATGAGTCCCATTACGTTCAATGCCAGGGCTATGGTCCGTGTCTGCTTTCTTAATTCATCGATGGTATCACTTCCTATGGAATAAGGTGGTAGCGAACAAGCGCTGTCTCCGGAATGGATACCGGCCTCCTCAATGTGTTCCATAATGCCGCCGATAAATACTTCCGTGCCGTCGCAAATTGCATCCACGTCAATTTCTACGGCATCTTCCAAAAATCGGTCAATGAGAACGGGGTGTTCCGGCGAGACATGGACGGCATGGGTAATGTATTCTTCTAAACCACCCTCATCATAAACAATTCGCATGGCCCTCCCCCCCAGGACATAGGAAGGACGCAGGAGCACTGGATAACCTATCTTGCAGGCAATAACCTTTGCCTCATCGGCAGAACGGGCGCACCCGTTCTCCGGTTGTCTCAGATTTAACCGGTTCATCAGGGCTGCAAACCGCTCCCGGTCCTCTGCAATATCAATATTCTCCGGGGAAGTTCCCAGGATTCTTATGCCTTCTTTCTCTAAAGGTATGGCCAATTTTAATGGCGTTTGTCCGCCAAATTGGACAATAATACCTTCAGGTTTTTCCTTGTCAACAATCTCAAGGACATCCTCCAGGGTGAGCGGTTCAAAATAGAGCCGGTCGGAGGTGTCATAATCCGTGCTCACCGTTTCCGGATTGCAATTGACCATAATAGTTTCGTAACCCAATTCTTTTAAGGCAAAGACCCCGTGGACGCAGCAGTAATCGAACTCAATACCCTGTCCAATGCGATTGGGCCCGCTTCCGAGGATAATGACCTTTTTCTTCCGGGTCGGTTCTGCTTCACAAGACCCTTCGTAGGTGGAATACAAATAAGGTGTAAAGGCCTTGAATTCTGCCGCGCAGGTGTCCACGTGTTTAAATACCGGCCTGATTGTCTCTTTTTGACGGCATATCCGTATCGTTTTTTCATCCACATTGCACAAATAGGCCAGATATTTATCTGAATAACCGTATTGCTTGGCAACCGTCAACAGCTCTTTATCCATATTAAATCCATTCTCACCCTGAGCAGGGGCGAACGGCCGTTCTCCCCTACCGGCTGAACACTTTTGCCTTATCACAACTTCCATGTCCAGCACCTGTTTGATATTATAAAGAAACCATCGGTCGATATGAGTCCATTTAAATATTTCATCCAGACTCATGCCAAAGCGTATCGCATCAGCAATGTGCCAGAGCCTGTCAGGGTTTGGGATCATCAATTTTGTCCTTAAGAACTCGTACCGTTGCTCGGTAGACCATTTATCATGCCCCGAGGGCCATAATGGTTCAAATCCGTAACGACCTGATTCTAAAGAACGGAGGGCTTTGCCGATGGCCTCTTTGAAGGTACGTCCAATAGCCATAACCTCTCCAACGGATTTCATGTGAATCGTAAGTGTCTGATCGGTGTCGGGGAATTTTTCAAAATTAAACCGGGGCACTTTTACCACACAATAATCAATCGTGGGTTCAAAACAGGCCGGGGTATAACGGGTGATGTCATTGGGGATTTCATCAAGGGTATAGCCAACAGCCAGCTTTGCTGCGATCTTGGCAATAGGGAACCCCGTGGCCTTTGAGGCGAGGGCGGAACTCCTTGAAACCCTCGGGTTCATCTCAATGGCCAGCATCTCCCCGTCTTTCGGATTAATGGCGAACTGGATATTGGAACCGCCCGTCTCAACGCCAATTTCCCGGATAATCTTGATTGCTGCATCCCGCATAACCTGATATTCGACGTCCGTCAGGGTTTGAGCGGGAGCCACCGTAATACTATCACCGGTATGCACACCCATCGGGTCAAAATTCTCAATGGAACAAATGATTACCACGTTATCTCTCAAGTCACGCATTACCTCAAGCTCATATTCCTTCCAGCCCAGTACGGAACGTTCCACAAGGACCTCGTGGACAGGACTGGCTTCAAGGGCTATCTTAATATATTCCTGGTATTCTTCGATATTATACGCAGCGTTTCCCCCTGTTCCACCTAGCGTAAAAGAGGGGCGTATAATGGCAGGAAAACCTATGGTATTGATAATAGCCATCGCATCGTCGTGCGAACGGGCATAGCCGCTCTCAGGAACTGAGACACCAATGCGTTTCATGGCAGATTTAAATAACGACCGGTCTTCAGCCTTCTTGATAGCCTCCAGTTTGGCGCCGATCAGCTCTACGCCAAATTCATCCAAGACCCCTTTTTCTGCAAGGTTAACTGCCGCATTTAAACCCGTCTGTCCGCCCAATGTTGGGAGTAAAGCCTGTGGACGTTCCTTTGCAATAATCTTTGTAATTATCTCCGTCGTGATAGGCTCAATATAGGTTTTATCTGCAACTTCGGGGTCAGTCATAATGGTGGCGGGATTACTGTTCACCAAGACAATCTTGTACCCCTCTTCACGGAGCGCCTTACAGGCCTGAGTACCGGAGTAGTCAAATTCACAAGCCTGGCCGATGACAATCGGGCCGGAACCAATAATCAGGATTTTTTGTATGTCTGTTCTCTTGGGCATTTAGATTTTTCAGTTTTCTTGGGTTAATTGAGTTTGTATATCGTCTTTCGTTCTGAAGTAAAACAAGTTAATGGTGAGATTTCATCATCTCAATAAATCGCTCAAATAAATAATCCGCATCGTGCGGGCCGGGTGACGCCTCCGGATGATATTGAACAGAAAAGGCAGGTATTGAGTGACATTTCAATCCCTCTACCGATTTATCATTGAGGTTGATATGGGTAATCTCCACATTGCCATACAGACTCTTTTGCACCGTTCCATCCTGCGGCGCCGTTACCGCGAAACTATGGTTCTGAGCGGTAATCTCCACTTTTCTGGTAGACAAATCCATTACAGGTTGATTTCCTCCATGATGTCCAAACTTGAGTTTATAAGTCTTTAGGCCCAGGGTAAGCGCCAGTAATTGATGACCAAGACAAATCCCGAAAACAGGTTTTTCACCCAATAAACCCCTGATATTTTCAATCATGTAAGGAACGGCTGCGGGGTCGCCGGGACCGTTGGAAAGTACGATCCCGTCCGGCTTCATATTCAAAACGGTTTGGAACTGAGTCCGGGCAGGTACTACCGTTACAGAGCAACCCGCAATACGTAATTTCCGAAGAATGTTATATTTCACACCACAATCATAGACGACGACCTTGAATCTTTTCGGCTTGCCCACATCCGGGCTGGCGTCCGTCCATTCATACACATCATTACACGTCACTTCTTTTACAAGGTCTATCCCGATCAATCCGGGTGATAATTTTATTTTTTTGGTAAGACTCGTGACATCAAAATCTTCAGTAGAAATAATACCCTGCTGGGAGCCGCAATCCCGTAATCGTCTTGTCAATTCCCGCGTATCAATCCCCTGAATTCCCACGATCCCTTTGTCTTTAAGAAACTCATCCAGACTAATTTGTGAACGCCAATTACTGGGGAAAGGACTGTATTCTTTTACAATAAAACCTTCTAAAAAAAGGTTGCGGGATTCGTAATCTTTTTCATTGATCCCGTAATTGCCAATCAGCGGGTAGGTCATGACCACCATTTGACCTTTATACGATGGGTCGGTAAGGATTTCCTGATAACCCGTCATGCTGGTATTGAAAACGATCTCACCAATCACCTCACCGGCAGCACCCAGAGAGTGTCCTTTGAAACCGGTTCCATCTTCCAGGACAAGCAGTGCCTTTTTTTTATCCATAAACGTCTTCAGAAAATTTCATGAAAAGGTTGTAAAATTGCTAACCCTCCGTATCATAGAGTTTTGAGGGTCGAATTCAAGACGATAAATCGTACAAATAAAAAATGGACGTGTCAAGTTAAACTTGTTTTTCACTTGACTAAGACGTCTCCTCTGCTATATTAAACCTAAAAACCTCAATACTATAAACTGCTTGAAAGGATGATGTATTATGACAATCCTCGTTACCGGCGGCGCTGGTTTTATTGGTTCTCATTTGGTAGAAAGATTGTTATCAGCAGGGGAACAGGTAGTAGTCATCGATAATTTTAACGATTTCTATCTGCCATCGTATAAAAGGGAAAATATTTCTGCTGTTCTCGGCAATCCAAATTTAACCCTGTACGAAACGGATATTTGTAATACTGTTTCATGTCGGGAGATATTTGAGAAACATGGTATCGAAAAAATCGTTCATCTGGCTGCATATGCGGGTGTGAGACCATCCATCGAACGGCCATTGCTTTACGAAGAAGTCAATTGCAAGGGTACGTTGAACCTGCTTGAACTTTCCCGGATATATAAGGTGAAGCAATTTATCTTTGGTTCGTCTTCTTCGGTTTACGGGAATAACAAAAAGATCCCATTTTCGGAGGACGATCCGGTAAACGAACCCATATCCCCTTATGCTGCTACCAAGCGGGCGGGGGAACTTTATTGTTACAACTACCATCACCTCTATAAGATACCCATAGCCTGTCTGCGGTTTTTTACGGTATACGGACCCCGGCAACGGCCTGACCTTGCCATACGCAAGTTTACGGAACTCATAGATCATGATCAACCGGTCCCTGTGTATGGTGACGGAACGACCCAGAGAGATTATACCTTTTTTTCTGATATCATAGAAGGCGTGGTTTCTGCCTTAACCAGGCAATTTGATTTTGAGATTATTAACCTGGGTAATTCAACCCCGGTTCAGCTGGCAAGATTACTTGAACTCATTGAACAGGAATTAGGCAAGAAAGCGAAGATGAAAAGACTTCCGGAACAACCCGGTGATGTGCAAAGAACCTATGCCGATGTCAGAAAGGCAGAACGCCTTTTACAGTATAAACCTAAAGTATCCATTGAACAAGGCATCCGTTTGTTTGTAGCATGGCATAAGGGACGTAAAAAATGAGCGGCTGAATATTCCGTTCAAAAAGTAAAACTTACATCGAATGAAACTTTGGTAAAAATGAATAGTTGCTTATAAATGAAATATCATTAACGAGGTTTTTTCCATGTTAACCCTTTCCAATAAAATAAGCCTCAGCAGGATATTTTTTATTCCCCCCCTGGTATTTTGTATAACACAAGTCCAGCATCATAACCACTACCGGTACGTTTGTCTTTTTATCATGCTGGTCATTGGGTTAAGTGATATGCTGGACGGCTATCTTGCCCGAAAGAGAAATGAGACAACAAATTTAGGAAAGTATTTAGACCCGGTCGCAGACAAGCTTGTCCTGGTGGTTTCCTGCATCATACTTTCTTCTGATCGTATATGGCCTGAACCCAGGTTTCCTAATTGGATCCCGGCAGTTATTGTTTGCAGAGACCTTTTGCTGGTGCTTGGTACCGTTGCCTTGCTCCTCATTACAGGCAGGATGGATTGTCAGCCGATGGCGCTGGGTAAGGCCGCAACCGGCCTTCAAATTGTTGCCATCATATCCGTGCTTATCGGAAACCATATCCCTTTGCCTGCACTCATTATTATCTGGTGGATGGCCGTCGTTTTGACCTTTATTTCCGGACTCTTGTACATGTACTGGGGTGTGAAGCAATTGTAACCGGTGTACGGTTTTTTCGTACCATTTTTGCACAAAAAGGCTTTACATTACCTATCTTTTGTAATACTATTAATAGAAATTTTTTAGTCAGCAATCAGCCTGCTGATGTCGGCAATCTGTAATTACAGATTGCTGATGGCTGAACGCCGATGAATTGATTCATCTGAATCCGAATAAGAGAGGTTTTCCATGCGATTTAATACAATACAAGAAGCCGTAGAAGACCTGAGACAGGGCAAAATGATCATTTTAGTAGATGATGCGAATCGCGAAAATGAGGGGGACATTACTATCGCAGCCGAGAAGATCACGCCGGAGACTATTAATTTTATGCTCACCCATGCGCGTGGCATCATTTGCCTTGCGATTAATGCAGAGCGGGCAGAAGAACTCGAACTGTATCCCATGGTGACTAACAATACGTCAAACTTTCAGACCCCTTTTACCGTTTCTATCGATGCCAGAAATGGTATAACGACAGGAGTTTCTTCAAAGGATCGCGCCGCAACGATTTTAACTGCTATTGACGATAGGGCAACTGCAGACGACCTTGTCAGGCCGGGCCATGTGTTTCCACTGAAGGCGCAAAGAGGTGGGGTGCTGGTTAGGACAGGACACACCGAAGGAGCGGTAGACCTGACACGCATTGCAGGACTAAAACCCGCAGCGGTTATCTGTGAGATTATGACAGAAGACGGGAACATGGCGAAACTTCCCGATCTCAAGATGTTCGCCGAAAGGCACAATCTTAAAATCTGTACCATTGCGGACATTATTCGATACCGGCATGAACAGGAGCGATTGATTGAAAAGCGTGTTACCGTAAAATTGCCGACGATCTATGGAAACTTTACCCTCCACCTTTACCGTTCCTTTGTCGATGATTATCTTCACCTGGCGCTGTGTTTGGGCATAGGCAGTGAGAGTGGGAATGCCCCTTCCCCTTTACATAATGAACCGGTGCTGGTAAGGGTGCATGATGAATGCCTGACCGGCGATATCTTTGGCTCTCTCCGCTGTGACTGTGGAGAACAGCTGCACAACACCCTCAAGATTATACAGGAAGAAGGAAAGGGTATCCTGCTGTATATGAGACAGGAAGGCCGCGGGATTGGTCTGGAAAACAAACTGCATGCATATTTACTGCAGGAAAAGGGACTGGACACCGTTGAGGCCAATGAAAGACTTGGTTTTCCTGCTGATAAGCGCGATTACGGCATCGGGGCGCAAATCCTGAGAGATCTGGGGGTAACAAAGATGCGATTACTTACCAATAACCCTAAAAAGTTTGCAGCCCTTGCCGGGTATGGACTGGAAATCGTAGAACGGGTGCCCATTGTTATAGACCCAAAAGAGGAAAACAAGCTTTATCTGCAGACAAAAAAAGAAAAACTCGGACATATCATAGAAAAGGTATAAGCTGCACGGGTGGCATGGACTCCGTCGTGAGCACTCAGTCGAACGACAAACTTGTTTGTACGTGTCCCAGCAGAGTTCTTTGTAGTAAAGGTTATTTTCCGGAATAATGAAAAAACTGTTTGCAAAAAAGGCCTTACATGACCTTGTCGAGGAGTCCAATCACCACCACTTCAAACGGGTATTAGGTCCATTCTCGCTAACCGCCTTAGGAATCGGCGCCGTTATTGGCGCCGGGATATTTGTCCTGACGGGCCTGGCCGCTAAGGAATTTGCCGGCCCCGGCTTAATCCTCTCGTTTGTCCTTTCCGGTCTCGCCTGTATCTTTGTCGCCCTTTGCTACGCCGAGTTTGCTTCCATGGTTCCACTGGCCGGCAGTGCCTATACCTACTCATATGCAGCTCTGGGTGAAGTATTCGCCTGGATTATCGGATGGGACCTCATCCTTGAATATTCCCTTGCATCGAGCCTTGTTGCCGTCGGATGGTCACATTACTTTGTGAAATTAACAGGGCTCTTTGGCATTCACATTCCTCCCTGGCTTACCAATGACTATTGGACGCTGTCCCGCCAGGCACAAGACCTGTTCAGTCAAAGTGTCCCTTTTATCCATGGAATCCCCGTTGTGTTCAATCTGCCTGCCGCACTGATCATCATTGCCATTACAACCGTGCTCGTCATCGGCATAAAAGAGAGCGCCCGTTTCAACAGCATCATCGTAGGGATAAAACTTGCGGTAATACTCCTGGTGATTTTCATGGGGTGGTTTTATGTAAAGAGTGATAATTGGGGCGATAGTTTTAGCACCTTTGCGCCGTATGGCATTGGTGGTATTGGCACCGGCGCAGCTTATGTGTTCTTTGCCTATATTGGCTTTGATGCTGTCTCTACCACTGCACAGGAGGCGCGCAACCCGAAGAGGGACGTGCCTATCGGTATCATAGCGTCACTAGTACTGTGTACTTTTCTGTATATTGCCGTTACTGCCGTCCTTACTGGCATGGTGTATTATAAGGACATCAACGTTGATGCACCTCTGGTTGATGCCTTTATGCGATACGGCCTGACAAAGGTATCCTTTTTTATCTCGGTTGGCGCTGTGGCGGGACTGACCAGTGTGCTCCTGGTGTTGCTCTTAAGTCAGTCAAGGATATTCTGGGCCATAGCCAGGGATGGCCTCCTGCCTGAACGACTCTTTGCAGCCGTCCATCCCCGGTTTGGGACACCGTACATCTCTACCATCATTGTCGGCGCCTGTGTCGCCCTTACCGCCAGTTGCTTTCCCATTGAAGAAATTGCAAAATTAGTCAACATCGGGACACTCCTTGCCTTCTGCCTTGTTTCTGCTGCAGTCATCATCCTCCGCAAGAAAGACCCACATCATCCCCGTGCCTTTAAGTGTCCCTTTGTTCCCGTAATACCCATCCTGGGCATTCTTTTCTGCGGATATATGATGATGCGGCTTGAATTCTCCACCTGGCTCAGACTCTTTGTATGGCTGGCGATAGGCGCCATCATTTATGCCGCCTACGGCAGACGTCACAGCAAACTGGCAAGGAAATATGCCCTGATGGAGAAACAAAACGAGTCACTGGTGAAGTTGGATAAGAGTTACCTGTAGGGGCGTATTGCATATGCCCTTTGTTCTTGACGCTCAGGAATTTCATTAATTAAAGGGTGGCATGGACAAACTTGTTTGTCCGTCTCTTGCCTGGTGAGTGAAAAGACAAATCGCAAAAGTAAGACTGCCACGAAACACACACTTTGCGGGCTCGAATTTGTAATGTGAATCCGAATACTTTATAAATGGTTGAAAATCTGGGATTCAGGTTGCAAACCTGAACCCGCGATGGAGGTGCATATGAAATATAAGGTAAATCTTAAAAAAACCGAAGAAGGTTATGCCGTTTGGGTTCCTGGTCTGCCTGGTTGTTGGTCACAAGGTCAGACGGAGCAGGAGGCATTAGAAAATATTAAAGACGCTATAAAGGCATATGTAGAGACTGTTGAAGAATTGAGCAAAGATAAGGTATCTCGTTATGTAGAAGTAGAATAAAGTATGCCTAAGCTACCGGGTATAAACCACCAGAGAGCCGTGAAGGCTTTTGAAAGAGCGGGTTTTGTGAGTTTATTAATGGCTGATTAAAAAATTGGATTTTATGAAATTTAGCGAACTGGTAAGACTTTTAGAGGAAAAAGGATTTAGGATTGTGAAAGAAAAAGGTTCGATAAGATACTATGGGAAACAAGGATGTGCTAAGTTGATTCGAGTGGATTATCATGGGGCGAAAGAAGTTCCCACGGGTACCTGCCATGCCATACTCAAGGCAGCAGGCATAAAGAAATAAAGGTAATGGAGGAAATAAAAATGATTGAGTTAGAATATTCATTGGTAATTGAAGCTACAGAAGAATCCGACTACTTTGGATTTTATTCACCAGATTTAGAAGGTTTTACTGGTATAGGACATTCTGTTGAGGATTGTCTGTATAAGGCAAAATGGGGAATGATAGAGCATATTCATTTATTGAAAGAAAAAGGACTTCCTATCCCTCTGAAAAACCCAAATCCTACAATCATTATTCAAAATGAGCAAAAATTCGCGGCTGTTTGAAAGTGAGGATTCTCTTTGCGGGTTCAAATTTGTAATTTGAATCCGAATATTGATAAATGGTTAAAAATCTGGGATTCAGGTTGCAAACCTGAACCCGCGATGGAGCATAGATTCTTCCTTTTGCAGAAATAACACCTTACAATAAGACTGGTTCAATCTTGCAGATTGGACCAAATATTTTACAGTGCCGCAAGGTTTAAACTGGTGCCGTGAAACATAAATACACCAAATATTTCGGTTCAATCGAGGACGATTGAACCAGCGCAAAGAGCTTGGTCTAACAATTATACGAGCAAAGATAGTGTCCACGAACTAACATGCAAGCCTCTATCTTACGGAGCATCTTCAGCTGGCGGATGCTGGTTACTTTCTTTTTAGGAGTAAGCTCCGGCATCCCTCTTTTAGTCACGGGTTCCACCCTTCAGGCGTGGATGACCGATGAAAAGGTCAATCTTGCAGTGATCGGCTTGTTTTCTCTCGTGGGGCTTCCTTACACGGTCAAGTTCCTCTGGGCGCCCGTCATTGACCGTTATGTGCCTCCATTTATGGGTCGTCGGCGCGGGTGGATGCTGATTTCCCAGATTCTTCTGATGCTTGCCATTGGCGCTTTTTCTTTGGTGAGACCAGCGGAATCTTCCTGGATTGTGGCCTTTCTCGCCGTGTTCGTGTCCTTTTTTAGCGCGAGCCAGGATATCGTCGTCGATGCCTACCGGCGAGAGCTTTTAAGAGACGAAGAGCTGGGGCTAGGCTCTTCACTGGCTGTTAACGGTTATCGCATCGGCATGCTC
The DNA here is from genome assembly GCA_013360945.1 of Candidatus Brocadia sp. Classification (GTDB taxonomy): domain Bacteria; phylum Planctomycetota; class Brocadiia; order Brocadiales; family Brocadiaceae; genus Brocadia. Next base: position 3,644 of record JABWAQ010000084.1, on the reverse strand, counting down.
ATCTCCGGGGCGTTTGCCCTATTTTTAGCCGATCGTATCCCCTGGAATTATGTTTATCTGCTCCTGGCCGTTTCGCTTCTGGTCGGGATTGTTACTACATGCCTGGCGCCAGGCGCTGAAGGACACGTAATTCCTCCAAAATCCCTTTGTGAGGCGGTTATAGAGCCTTTTACTGATTATTTCAAGCGGGTAGGGGCCTTTGAAATCCTGGCTTTTATCCTCCTTTATAAAATCGGCGATGTCATGGCGGGCAGCATGACAACTCCTTTTATTCTGAAGATTGGGTTTACCAAGACGGAATTAGCAGCCGTTGTAAAGACCTTTGGGATATTTGCCACGATTGCCGGAGGTCTCGTCGGGGGCATTCTCTTGATAAGGCTCGGACTTCGCAAAGGTCTCTGGATTTTTGGAATTCTTCAGGCTGTTTCTACCCTTTCTTTTTCTGCGCTGGCATCTGTGGGGGCATATCATGCGGCGCTGGCTGTCACGGTCACCTTTGAGAATTTAACGAGCGGTATGGGCACCGCCGCCTTTACGGCATTTATGGCAAGCCTTTGCAATAAGCGGTTTACCGCCACACAATATGCGCTTTTGAGCAGTCTCATGGGCATTCCGCGGGTGATCGTTGCTTCGCCCACAGGTTTTTTGGCAGAAAGATTGGGATGGGTTCATTTTTTTATTCTCTGCACGTTGGCTGCAATTCCGGGACTTGTCTTTCTCATTCGTTACAGGGCATGGCAAGGGGAATCCTGTCCTGATAAGGAAACAACTGTCTTGCGTGAGGGTAATGGATTTTTTACCGGGGCTTAGCTTTTTAATGGTTTCGTATTGCGGGATACAGGTTTTTTCAATACAATACACAACCATTAATTCGCAACCCGATTGTATAGAAATTTTTCAATTTATATAAACAGATTTCAGTGTACGAATTATAAAAATCTTCGTAGGGACACGATGCTCCGTGTCCCTACAAAGCTTTTATTTGTGGCCGCGCTGTATTTGACTCGGAGGTTGAGAGAATGAGAAATTATATTTTTATTGTTGTTCTTTTCTGTCCACTTCTTTTCACGTTTTTTATTTCTGATTCCGTAGCACAGGGAAAGCGAGTATCCCTTACCATTTATCAGAACAATTTTGGGTTAGTTCATGACGTCCGTGAAATGGACTTACAAGCGGGAAATCAGGAGATTCGCTTTACCGACGTGGCGTCTCTTATTGACCCTACCTCGGTTCATTTCAAATCACTTACTGCGCCGGATCAGGTAACTATCCTTGAACAAAACTATGAATACGATCTGGTAAGTTCGGATAAAATATTACAGAAATATGTCGATCAGATCGTCCAACTCTTCACCAAGGAGGGCAAGGTCTTTGAAGGAAAATTGCTGAGCGCCGGCGTGAATGTGGTTTTGGAGAAAAAGGACGGGGGCATCCAATCGATTGCAATGGCAAATATTCAAAATATAGATTTTCCCAAACTGCCAGCGGGTCTCATCACCAGACCGACGCTCGTCTGGTATCTTTCGAGTGAAAAGGCCGGGAAGCACGATATGGAAACAAGCTATTTAACGAATGGGATCGACTGGCATGCGGAATATGTTGCGTTGGTAAATAAAGATGAGACAGCATTGGATTTGTCTGCCTGGGTTTCCATCAATAATCAATCGGGTACTGATTATGAGAATTCCAAACTAAAATTGGTAGCGGGTGATGTCCATCGGGTAACTCCACCACCGCCGCGCTACATTGGTTATGAGGAACGGGGATTGGGAAAAGCTGCCGCTGCTCCGCAATTTGCAGAAAAGGCCTTTTTTGAGTACCATCTGTATACGCTTCAGCGTGCCGCTACAATTAAAAGCAATCAAATCAAGCAGCTCTCTCTATTCCCAACGGCAACAACACCCGTAAAAAAGATTTATGAATATGATGGGTCGAAAAACGAAAAGAAGGTCAACGTAAAATTGGAATTTGAAAATACCGAGAAAAATGGACTAGGGATCCCCATCCCAGCGGGAAAGGTGCGGGTCTATAAGTCGGACGAGGACCAATCTCAGGTGTTTCTCGGAGAAGACCAGATCGACCATACCCCGAAGGATGAAAAAATCCGGTTGTATGTGGGAGATGCATTTGACGTGGTTGGAGAACGGAAACAGATGAGCTATAAACAACTGGGTGACCGGGCACGGGAAGAAACCTGGGAGATCAGGTTGCGCAATCACAAAAAGGAGGATATCGAAGTTTTAGTAACAGAACATCTCTGGGGTGAGTGGGAAATCCGTGAATCTTCTCATCCGTATAATAAAAAGGACGCCAGTACCATCGAATTGTCAATCCCGGTGAAAAAAGATGCGGAGACCATTGTAAAATACACGGTCTTATATCGCTGGTAGTTGAATTGCATGGAATATTCATCATATTTAAACAGGCTTTGGGGTGGCACGGACAAAATATTTTGTCCGTGTCTACCGCGTACGATAAGCGCATCATTATTGGAATTTTTCAAAAAACTAACATGATTAAAATTTATAAAAGTACAAATCATCGGCTTGAGACGGTGGATACACCATCGGAAGGGTGCTGGGTCAACGTAGTGGATCCCAGCGAGCAGGAGATTGCACAGGTCGAAGGATTGGGTATTCCTGCCGACTTTGTAACCCATTCCCTCGATATAGATGAGCGTGCACACACAGAACGAAATGATGGCGTCGTCCTTATTGTGCTTCGTGTACCTTACGAACAGGATAAGATAGCACAGATTCCTTATAGTACCGTACCTCTTGGGATTATTTTAACCAATACGCTCATAGTAACCATTTGCAGGACAGAAACGAGTGTTGTTCGGAAATTCATCACGGGTCAGATACCAGATTTGTCTACGGTCAAAAAAAACCGGTTTGTCCTCCAACTGCTCCTCCGCACGGCCGTTCAATACCTTGAGTATTTACGGGGCATCGATTCGTCTGTTGACGTGCTTGAAGACAAGCTCTATCGTTCATTACAAAACAAGGAAGTCATGGATTTGTTAAAATACCAGAAGAGTCTGGTTTATTTCACCACTGCGTTAAAGTCCAATGAACTCATGCTGGAGCGTATGCAAAAAGGCCAGTTATTTCAGGCCTATCCTGAAGATGCGGAACTGCTGGAAGACGTGCTCATTGAAATCCGCCAGGCAATCGAAATGACCTATATCTCAGAAAACATCCTCAGCCAGATGATGGACGCGTTTGCATCGATCATTTCTAATAATTTAAACGTCGTCATGAAAATCCTGACTTCCATAACCATGGTAATCAGTCTTCCCACCCTCATCGCCAGTTTGTACGGCATGAACATCAGCCTTCCCGGACAACACTATCCGTATGCATTTGCATTGACACTACTGGTTTCCCTGATGATATCTGCAATTGTTGTGATTGTTTTTTGGAAGAAAAAATGGCTGTAAAGAAAAATTGCAGAGAGGTGAAAAAGGACACTTCAAAAACATACGCATTTCAGGCAATTTAATATCGCGTAACACTTTGGTTTTTTTGAAAATTCCCAATAATGGATGTATTCCCAATTTTTTGTAAAAAATGAACGAACGGCATAACTGGGTATATCGTATAAAATTGTAGCGGCAAGGCGTGCCTTGCCATATGGAGTAG
>JABWAQ010000009.1 GCA_013360945.1 Candidatus Brocadia sp. | reverse complement strand
TTACTAAGGGGGATTTTGGAGTTCCCCCTTAGTAAAGGGGGTGAAGGGGGGTTGTAAAAAACTTGCAAAAAAAGAAAGATTTCACACAGTAATACTATATTGCCAGGCAAATTCCCTTTCAGCATTTGGATATTTTTTTGCAAGGGCGAAAGGCAGGTAAACGGTGCCAAAACCCTCTTTTAAATCCTGTTCATGCAAGAGTTTTACCTTTTCCAAGTGTTTCCTTAATGGTTCTTTCAGAGACGCGGGCAACATAGTTAACCGATCTTTTCCACCCTTTCCATCCCTGACCGTAATCTGACTATACGAAAAATCCATATCCTTCACCCTGAGTCCCAGGCATTCCATCAACCTGAGACCAGCGCCGTATAAAAGACTTGCCATGAGCCACTTCGTTCCCTCCAGCCTGAGTAACACTGACTTTGCTTCCTCCTTGGTAAAAACAACCGGCAAATGAGAAGGCTTTTTTGCCCTCGTTACGTTATTAATCCAACCCAGCTCTTGTTTGAGCACTTCTTGGTAGAGAAACAAAATAGCGCTCAATGCCTGATTCTGGGTAGAAGCAGACACTTTTTCCTCAACAGCAAGATGAGAAAGGAATTTACTGACTTCAGCTTCTCCCATGTGTAATGGATGTCGTTTCTCGTGATAAAAGATAAATCGTTTAATCCAATATACATACGCTTCTTCTGTTCTCATGCTATAGTGCTTTACCCGAATTGCATCACGCACCTGATCCAATAGTTTTGGTTTTGGCATAAGAGTTCCTTTTCGTTATGAAAATAATTTTATTGTAATAGTTTGGTACTTTAAGATATAATATCGGCAAAATATTCTTGAACCTTATTATATGCCCAAATAGCCGTATAATAAGTCACCAGTAAACGTATTATATGTACTAATAGCCGCAAAATAAGACGGCTATTAGTACGGCTAATTCATGTTATGCCCCGTAGGCAGCAACTCCCTGATCAAGGGACGTGGAAAGAATGGACAACGTGAAAAACGCCGAGACCACCCCGAAGCCTGAGCGACAACTGGCTCCTCGCCGGCTTCGGTCGGTCATCGAGACGGACTACGCAAGGGAAGTGCACTCATACAGGTCTGGTGGCCGCCTGAGGCCGCTTCTCCTCCTCGGTGACGCGCGGCTCGTGCTAGACCAGTTGCCTTCATCATGTATCGACTTCGCCATGACCTCCCCACCGTATTGGGGGAAGCGTGAGTACGAAGGCGGAGGTATCGGCCAGGAAAACGACTACCGGGAGTTCATTCACCACCTGACGGACATATTCCTTGCTCTCAAGCGTGTTCTCAAGCCTGAGGGCTCGTTCTGGCTCAACATCGGCGATACCTATCAAGATAAGGGGCTCGCGGGCATTCCCTGGCGGGTGGCCCTCGAACTCACCGACCGGCAAGGCTGGATACTCCGCAACAGCGTGATTTGGAACAAAGTCAAGAGCGGCATGGACAACACGAAGGATCGCCTTGGGAACATTCACGAGCATGTCTTCCACTTCGTGAAACAGTCGAAGTACTACTACGACACTGACGCGATCCGATCGAAGCCACGGGAGGCACGGGTCGTAAACGGCGCCGTCGTTTCCGCCACTGGTGTTTCCGGCGTCCGCTACAAGCGGCAGATCGAACTCTCCACCACCCTGAGCGAGGAGGAGAAGCGCGATGCCTTCAAAGCACTAGAACAGATGTTGGCGGACGTTGGTGCGGGAATCATCTCTGATTTCCGCATGATCATTCGAGGCCAACAACGCGCGACTCACTCGGACAGCGAAAAGGTCTCGGGCCGCGCTAAGGAACTTCGTGATCGAGGGTTCTACTTCCTCCGATACCATCCGAACGGAAGCAAGCCGGCCGACGTGTGGGACATCATGCCCGAGGACACCCAGAGGAGGGAAGCTCACTACGCGCCTTATCCGGCAGACTTATGCCGGATCCCCATCCTAGCGACTTGCCCGCACGGCGGTGTAGTGCTTGATCCGTTCTGCGGGACGGGCACAACCCTTCTCGCGGCGCGGGACCTAGGCCGCCAATCCATCGGGATCGACATTTCTAGTCATTACCTGGGGCTTGCAGAGGAACGATGCGCGACGCTCCTGTGAGCACCGTGGTCGAGCTCTTCGGTCACTCCGCCGAAAGTCGGCGCAAAGACTGGTCGCGCGTCGTGCGTGAGCAGCAGTGCCCATTCTTGTCAAAGACCTGCTACAAGGTTCGGAAGAGCGACCCTAGCACTTCCATCGGATCATGCACTGTTCTCTACGGCAAGGAGCAGGAACCGGTGGTGATTTGCCCGACGCGACTTCTTGAGCGACGCCAGATATTCACCGACTGCCTTCACCTTCTCACGACGCACGAGCCAGGGAACGAACTTCACATCGTTCAAGAGGTTTCGATCCCCGGCGGCAGCGTTGACTATTTCCTGGCATCGGCCCGCAAGGGCAGGGTGAAGGATTTCGTCGGCATCGAAATTCAGACGCTCGATACCACCGGCACCGTGTGGCCGGAGCGGCAGCGGCTGCTCAAGAAGCTGAGCGTCCCGCGCCGTGACAAGGACGAATCATCCACCAAGTCGTACGGCATGAACTGGAAGATGACCGCGAAGACAATCTTGGTGCAGATGCATCACAAGATCCAGACCTTCGAGCACGTCAACAGGAAACTGGTTCTCGTACTCCAAGATAAGCTATTCGGCTACATGACGAAGGAGTTTAGGTTCGAGCACTTGAAGAATCCGGCTGTACTTGGCGATGCGATGCACATGCACGTGTACCGACTAGAAAAACAGCCCGACCGCTCGTTCAAGTTGGGAATGCAATCAAGGGTGAGTACCGATGCAGAGGGTATCGCGACATGCCTTGGTCTTCAGGCAGAAGCCCGCGTGGAGCTTGCCCAGATTGTCGCCGCACTCGAAGCGAAGCTGTCGCCTGCTACACTCTTCAAACCAGTGTAGGTGAAGGGTGCGTCGGCGAACACGGGGCATAACAACCGGTTGCAGCGGACGGTCCGCTGCGCGGCCCGCCGCTGAACCGGCGCGTTAGGAGCCTATAAAGGAGGTAATGCATGAATGAACGAAGAATTAAAATTGCCACGTTATATTTTCTTTTTGTATTTCTAGCTGGTTGTGCATCTGGTTCAGCGATATTCACTGGCACAAAGAGGACAGGGATGGGGTCACACCTTGGACAGGGATGGGGTCACACCTTGATTAGTGATTTAATATTTTCTAGTTGGTTGTTTATTGTATCCTCTTGAGATATCTTTGATTTCATAACAGCCACTCGTCGGCTTATGGAAGAATAACCAAGACCAAATAATTCGCCGATCTCCTTATTAGTATACCAACCCGTACTCCATAAAAGATAAATTAACATGTCCCGATTTAGCTTATGTGAATTGCTGATCCTGGCGGATGGTAAGAAATCACTGATATTGCATTTTAATGCCCGTGCTGCTTTCTTCAGGATGGTTTCAGGGTCAGTGTCTCTTAAAACTTGCCGTTTTTGAGGGATTTCAACATCAGGCTTCTCAGACAAATATCTGGATTTGATACGCTCAATAAACTGCTCTGATCCCAAAAAAAGACCATGTCGAAAATCTTCCCATAGCCTTTTTTCTTCCCGGGAATAACTTTGAACCATTTCCCGATATGCCTTGTTCTTATCCTTTGCATCAAAACGAGAAAGAATAGGCGCTGTACATAGCCACTCCGGTGATTTTTTGCCATAGGCATACCTTGGATAACTACTCCATGGATAATCTACTAGCCGATTAACTATTTTGGCTCGTAATGGATTCCGGTGAATATAGCAAGAAAGACGCAGCAGGTATTGATCGTTTTCAATAAGAAAGCTTTTAAATCGTCCTTGAAAAAGGTGACCAATTCTCTTGTGTTTTATATTATACCGGCGTGTGTAAGTGGTTCCCAACCATTGCATGCTTTGAGAAATATTGGGCTTATTGGTTTTCAGGAGCAAATGATAGTGGTTGTCCATGAGCACATAGGCATAAACTTCAACCTCGAACCTTTCCGACGTTTTCCCCAAAATATCCAGAAACAATATACGGTCATTATTATCACGGAAAATATTCCTTCGCTCATTTCCTCGTGATACGATGTGATAGTAAGCCCCTTCGAATTCTATGCGCCATGGTCTTGACATGGCGGACAAATTAACACATTTTCCTTTTATTGTCAACAATATAATCACTAATCAAGGTGTGACCCCAATATCCCTCCCAATATCCCTCCTCTTTTAAGCTGTGGCCTCTTTTTTTCTCCTTGACGTTTAGCGCTATGCGTTATATATTTTATACGTGATTAAGTCATTTAAGCACAGGGAAACCGAAAAAATATATTCCCGAAAAGGATCTCGAAAATTACCGAATGATATTCAGCAGGTTGCTCTAAGAAAATTGCGGATGATCAATAATGCCGGGAATATTGAAGACTTAAGCGTACCTCCTGCTAATCGTTTGGAAAAACTTAGTGGCAATCGAGCTGGGCAATATAGTATTCGAATAAATGATCAGTGGCGCATTTGCTTCATATGGAAAGACGGTGACGCATATGATGTTGAAATCACAGATTATCATTAAAGGAAAAGGCTATGAAAAAGAAAAAGTTACATCCCGTTCACCCGGGTGAAATTCTTATGGAAGAATTCCTGAAACCGATGGAATTAAATCAGAGCAAACTAGCGATGAATATAGGAGTACCTCCTCGAAGAATAAATGAGATCGTTTTAGAAAAACGCAGGATTACAGCAGACACTGCAATTCGTTTAGCCCGATTTTTTGGCACTTCAGCTGAGTTTTGGCTTGGCTTGCAGTCGCAATACGATTTAGACGTTGTCACAGATAAACTGGGTGATCGGCTAGAGCAGGAAGTAAAGGAATTTTCTAAAGTAAATTAATACACGTCTTTTTGAAATCTTTTGTCATTTTAAAACAGGCCGTCCGAGAATGCGGCGTCCTGGTTTTCTTCATAAAACCAGAAAAAAAAGGGCCAATATGGTTGCGAAACAGTGGGCTGTTGGGGTCTGACCTTGAATATAGAATATGCAAAGACCTGTTGAAGCCTATCGGAGTCACCTATGAATAGAAACCAGGGGATAGAATCTTTCAAAATGACAATTTGTTTATCCGATTTGTTAATCATTTGTATAACTCCAATTTACCGTACCCAGCGTATTTTTATTTCACGTTCTAATTGTTTCAATTCCATATCACCGGTAACTAATTCCGCTTTTTGCACATGAGCAAGTGCGGATGCGTAAGCATCTGCGTACGATATTTTGTAATATGCCTTATATCTCGCAGCCTGAAGCGTCAGTTCCTTGTTTGCATCAGCAATAGTAATGGGATATTTTGCAATCGTTGATCTGTAAAGTTCTGCCCTGTCCTCCCCGCCTTCCCGCAGGGCAATATAATATATTTCCCCCCAATTCACCACACATACTAATGCCTCCGCTTTATTTATAAGTGCATCTTTTAAAATGCCTGCAACTGTTTTTGCACCTTCTTCTCCCTCAAAGTATGCTATCAGAGCATAACTATCCAAAACATATCGCTTCACAGGTCACGCTCCCGTTTCTTTTCTTCCAAAAGGGCGTGCATAAGTTTTCCCTTCGTTTTAAGAAGACCAATATTTTTATCAATAAGCTCCGGAGTAACAGGAACAAGCCGTATTTCTCCGTTCACTTCGTAAAACTGAACCCTTGTACCACTTTTAATGGCGTATTTACGCCGTAATTTTGAGGGGATAACGACCTGTCCTTTTGACGTTACCAACGATGTATCCATCTTTATACTCCTTTAAAAAGTATTACAGATTATTTAATTGTATAAATACAAATAATGTAAGTCAAATATATTATGTAATACTTTATGTTGATATATTGTTTCTTGTTGACTTCATCCTAATTTGTTAATTAGGCCTACGGCGATTTACCCCTCTGTTTCCCCCGTAAACGGGGGTGATTATGGAGGGGTGTTTGAAATTCCTTGTATCTCCTCCTCCTCACTGGTTTAAGAGTTTATTTCACGATGCCTCCATGATACCATTTCGCATCGCTTTGTGAAGGAGCCTTCTATATGATTATCAGACCTCGAATACAGAATATGCTGAAGTATAAATAGTTGAGCGGTGTGGATTGAGCGCAGGTGGGCTTGGTGTTAAACCTTGATTAGTGGCGTGCCCGGCGCAGGGTAGCGTCTTCTTGCGGGTGGAAATCCCGTCATGGTAAAAGTCAGAGCACTGAATTGAAGCCATTGTTATATCTCTGCTCTTTCAATCCAGTAGTATGGTTTTCTATGGAGATGTGCAATGGCAATTATCAGGATATGATCATTTTCAATAGAATAAAGGATTTTGTATGGAAATTTGTGCAACGAGCGCTTGCGAATATCGCCACGTTCGATAGAGCTTGCTTTGGGGTATTCAATTATTCGCCTTATCGATTGCTCCACTTCCTGCTTGAATCTTTTTCCCAATCCTTGATATTCAAGTTCATAAAATGTCGTGGCATCTTCCAATTCCAACTTCGCAAGGTTTGTAAAAATAACCTTCATTCTTTTTTACTAAATATATCTTCCATTAGGATACCTTCCAATTTACCTTCTCTGTAAGCCTTAAGCCTTTTCTCTGCTTCTTCTGTCCATATCTCATCAATTTTCTTATCTGGTTGATCTAAACTTTCAATTAATCCTTCAATGACAAGAAATCGTTCTTCCGGCTTTAGCTTTAATGCCTGATCAAGAATTTCCCGGCTACCCATACCGTTTCACTCCTTTCTATAAATTTATTTTATTTATTTCGTTGCTTATTCAAATAAACTACCACAAATTCATTCTTTGTCAAATTTTTTTGGCATCTCAGGTTTCTTCTCTACCTTCTTCCCGATTTTATATAAAAATTCAGGAGCGAAATCCGCGCCATTTGGCCATTCGATGGTATTGGTTTCTGTGTTAACATATTTCTTGACTTTTTCCGAGATTATAACTACCTTAATTAAGCTAAACCAAGGGAAACAAGTTGCCGTAGGTCGATTAAATTGGTGCATATTATGAAATTAAAGGATAATTTAAGAAGTCAGATCCTATCAAAGGTGAAGAAGGTCGTTGTCAAGATCGGGACCGGTGTGCTCACTACCGAAGATGGATCCGTGGATAAGGAGCAGATACAGGGACTGGCAGAACAGGTTGTGGAGCTGAAAAAGATGGGATACGATGTTGTGGTGGTAAGCTCCGGTGCCATTGGTTCCGGGATGGGAGAACTCGGCATGGAGAAAAGGCCAGGTACATTACCGGAGTTGCAGGCGGTGGCTGCAATTGGTCAAAGTAAATTGATCAGCACCTATGACGAATGTTTTAAATTGCACGGCTACCATGCGGCCCAAATACTCCTTACCCGTGAGGATTTCGAGGACCGGCAGAGGTACTTAAATACCTGCAATACAATCCATACGCTCTTTAAACTCAATGCCATCCCCGTGGTAAACGAAAACGATACGATTTCTGTGGATGAAATCAAGTTTGGAGATAATGACGCGCTCTCAGCCCTGGTAACAAATCTTCTTAATGCAGAGTTGCTTGTAATCCTCTCTTCCGTCGATGGGTTGTATGATAAATATCCAACCGGAAAGGGTAAGGCTGCGATTATTCCTCTTATAGAAAATGTTTCTGACGAGATTAAGCAGTTGGCGTTTGATGTAAAAACTAAAAGAGGCGTAGGGGGTATGCAGACCAAGCTAGAGGCAGCATCCATGGTGACCAATGCGGGAGAGGCAGTGGTTATTGCCAATGGAAGAACTGATGGGGTGCTGAAGATGGTTGTACAGGGTGGCAATATTGGTACCCTGTTTCTTCCCAGAAAAGAGAAGATGGCTAGCCGCAAGCGATGGATTGGATATACCATCACACCAAAAGGGAGGGTTTATGTGGACGATGGCGCCAGGCATGCCTTAGCAGAGAAAGGCAAGAGTTTACTTGCCTCAGGCATTGTATCGGTGGAAGGAACATTTAATAAAGGGGATACCATCTCCATTTGCGGTAAAGGAAATGGCGACGTTATTGCGCGTGGTCTGACAAACTATTCTTCCGCGGAGATTGAGAAGATCAAAGGATGCAGTACCTCGCATATTGTTAAAGTGTTGGGTTACAAATTATACGATGAGATCATTCACCGCGATAATATGGTAATTTTATAATTATGAAACCATAGCCAAATATTTTTTGTTTAATGATGTATTAAATCTTTGTATTGTACTCTGTAAAAACCTTTTTTGCACTTTTTTACCCCCCCCTTCATCGCGCGATTGAACTCGCGACTAAGTCCCCTCCTTGCGAAGGAGAGGAAAGAGGGGGTGTTTATCTTTGATTGCGGCACGGCCGCGCTAGTATATTTAATGCAACATTTTTATTTGGAGGAGGAGTAAATGAAGCGAATGGGATATTTTGTAGGCGCTGTTAGTATTGTTTTTGTATTGATGACCTCTTACACGGTCAATAAGGCACTGGCTGGTTCAGGTTGCTGCGATACGAAGGAAGCTACTGCTTGTGAAAAAGCTGAAAATAAATGCCCTGCTTGCGGAAAAGTTATGGATAGCAAAGACAAGGCGGTGAAGGCGGAACATCAGGGAAAAACCCTATCCTTCTGCTGCAATGGTTGTGCTGAAAAATTCAAAAAAGACCCGGGACAATGTGTGCGGGATGAGGAACAACAGAAGAAAGAAAAATAATTGACAGAAAAACTATCAGCAATGCCCGTGTTACAGGCGCAGTTCATGGGCTGAAGGAGCCATTATCATGCAAAGGCGTTCTTGTATTACCAAAACAAGGACGCCTTTTTTATTTAACCTTTCCGGAAGATCGTTTCCATAAACATCTGTCTATATAGGATGGACTTCCGACTCTAACACTTGTCAATACGACCCCTTATTCTTCTTTGTGCAATTTTGTGTATGGCAGGCGCTACCCGCCATAAGCAATTTACAATAACCCCCTCTCAAAGTTTCCTATCGTAGAATTTTTAACCTTGCCCTTATTCTGAAAGCTTGCGAAAATGTCCTCTATTATTTCTGGTGTATGATCTTGGTAACACAGATCAATCCTGAAATCCCGTAGTCCAGCTTCAAGGAGGTCTGGAATGAACTGGGTAATTGAGAATGGTTTTTGATCAATAACCACTGTCTTACACCCTTTGTTCATGGCAATAAATCGATCACCATATTCATTCTTCACTTTCATCTGTTTGAAACTACATAGGTTTATCCCTGGACACCTTCTTTTCATATTTGCCCATATACAGGTTTCTGACGTAAAGAGCGGCGTATCTTGATAAACGATCACATCGGCATCCGCAGAAAACAGCGTCTGCAGATTTTCTCTGTCATCCTCCGGGGACAGGGCGTGTCTGCAAAATCCCAATTCTCTCAGCTTCATTGCTGAAAGCGGATTCAGACAATATATCGGGTAATCGGCATACCATTGCACGTCTTTTGTCCCAAAGATATCCAAAGCGCCCATATTGGAAAGCTGGAACTGCCGGAAACCAAGCGCTATCAGCTGCTGCACGACTTTTTGCATATTTCCATACGTATCAAGCTCATTCCCTCTGTCTCTCATAATGGGCGGCAATGAAAATACAATCGCGTCTTGTAACGGTAACAAGGTGTTCATGATATCGTATGCTTCTGCTGAGCCGGTAGCAGTTTCAACCGACAACAGCTTTTCCAAAACTGCTTTGTCACTTCCTTTGGAAGAGGCAGCGAGAAGGGGGGCCGTTTCAGTTTTTTTTGTTGGCTCAATAACCGTGAGGGTTTCATTTGATAATACAATATAGATTTTATAAATCTTTTCTAAGGGAATGTGATTCAAATAATGCAATTTATCTATCTTCACCGACAACCTGACTCCGTCTTCTCCTGAAAATCTCTTGCATGGATTGCGGTATTCCATATCTACTTCCTTTATCCATTTTTTTATGTTTTGAGACCATTGCTCTTTCTCCTTCTGATATGATACAGATAGAGTTTGGAAAAAATCTCTCCGAATATCGTTTAACGTACTTAATGGGATAAAGAGTTTTTCTGAGATGTCTGTCAGAAAATTCCGTAGCTCAAACGGTGTTTCGCCCAGGCGGGAAAAGCTGTTCCTTAAGCTCTCATCTTCAATTACCCGATGAATGCCCCGCTCCAGTTCTACCGGATAATCCTTTGTCAGGGTGACATGCCTTGTTATTCCTTTTATCGATATACCATGAGGTCGTATCTTTACTTCTAAATTCACGGGTATCCTGGTGGAAACAAGTTTTTTTGGAACTTTTGGACGAAACGTTTCCCTGACCTTTTGCGAAGATATCAGATACAGCCTTGCGCCAGGCGTAAAGCGTTGTTCAGAATCAATCGTTGCGATATCGCCTGCATGAATTTCAAAGACACGTCTTCCGTTAATTTCAAGGGTTTTAACATGCAGCAGCGACGGTTCTGCCTGAGCATTATCAAATACCTGCAATAAATCCCTCACACCAATATCGTTATCTGCCCGTATCACAACTTTTCCTCTTCTGGTGTCGATTATTTCTCCGGCATAAGAACCGACATTTGCGGGATATGATGGGTTAATTGTGTCCGCTGCCTTGACCTGATACTGTGTACCGTTTTTGGTTACACGGTAATCTTCTGGAAATACGTATGCATGGGTCGTTTCCCGGCTGAATACGGTTCTTAGCCTGCGAATTGCCCCATCTTCTTCGCGCAGCCTGCCGTCAATTGCCTGACGGTAGGCGTGCGTTACGACAGCGACGTATTCAGGCGATTTCATACGTCCTTCGATCTTAAATGAATGGACACCAGCGCTCTTTAAATCGTTTATTTTGGGAAGGGTGAGAAGGTCTTTCATAGAAAAAAGATAACCTCCTTCGTCAGGTTGAGACTGGTAATACATCCTGCAGGGTTGGGCGCACCTGCCTCGATTTCCGCTTCTACCGCCTATCATGCTGCTAAAGAGACATAGTCCCGAATATGAATAACAAAGCGCCCCGTGGACAAAAACCTCTATCTCTATCGAGGTATTTCCGGAAATGTTTTTTATCTCATCAACTGGCAACTCCCTGGCCAGAACAACCCGTTTAAATCCCATCCTCTCCAGTTGTTTCACCCCGGCAAGATTATGAATGGTCATCTGAGTACTGGCATGGAGATTAAATTGAGGGAATTGTGATCGGACTAAATACAGAAGCCCCAGATCCTGGAGAATCAGTGCATCGGGCTGGAGTTCTTCCAGTGCAACAAGCAGATCGGCAACCCTTTCCAGTTCGTGAGTTTTAATCAGGGTATTAAGGGTAATGTAAACCTTGACAGCCTTCCCATGGGCATAGGCAATAGCCTTGCTGGCGTCGGTAAGGGTGAAGTTTTGTGCGCAGGCACGGGCGCTGAAATCATTTAAGCCAAAATAAATGGCATCAGCTCCGTTTTCAACGGCAGCAAAAAAAGATTCCATACTGCCGGCAGGGGAGAGTAGTTCTGGTTTCTTGAGTTGAGAATACGGAATGGGCATGAATACATTATAAATATACTTTTGTCAATTTATAGAAAGAGATTATGATTTTAGATTAACGATTTGAGATTTACGATTTTATATCCCAAATCCCAAATCGTAAATCCAAAATATTTTTAGGCTTGTTAGAGTCAGGAGTTGAAAATCTGATCCCATCAGTTACTGGAACCATCTTTATTTAACGCCTCATACATGGCAATCTGTTCTTCCACGCTTAGCTGTCTGGTCTTGTGCTTGCCGCAAAGACAGACGGCACAGCGTTCGTCACTGCAAAACTGACAATTAAAACAGTCCTCACAGGGATATTTTTTGTCCTGACATTTACCCATGTTTATTATGATAGGAGAGCTATTTATCGCAAAAAATATGAGTGATTAAATCCGATTTCCACGGTTTCACATCTTATTAGAATTTCACTTTTGGTACTTCTTTTTCCACCTCAGCAACCTCGAAATACTTTGCTTCGGCGACCCCGGCGCGCGCGGCAAAGAAGCGGCCGTAGAAGCTTTTGATGTAGGTGTTGAGTTCCCTGACGGCATCATTGTACCGCTTGCGTTCAACAGAAATGCGGTTTTCAGCGCCCTCTAAGGTGTCTTGCATCTTGAGAAAAGATTCGTTTGCCTTTAATTCCGGATACGTTTCCCGGAACATTAACAGACGTGACAGAAAACCCTCAATCTGTGTTGCAGCCCTGGCCTTATCTTCTATCGTACCCGCGCTAAAATAGCCCTTTCTTGCCTCAGCAAGGTTTTCAAAGATTTCTTTTTCGTGAGAGGCATAACCTTTTACCGTCTCTACAAGATTGGGAATGAGGTCGTAGCGCCTCTTGAGTTGTGTGTCAACCTGAGACCAGGCATTTTTTACGTTTTCGTTGAGAGCTATGACCTTATTATACCCCTTAATATACCAGGCGCCGAAGATAATGCCCACAAATACGACAATAGCGATAACAGGTAATATCTTCTTCATTATTTTCTTCCTATGAACTGAAACCTTGTTAAACTACAAAGAAACGACATTTTAGATTTGAGATTTACGAGTTACGATTTGGGATTTTAAATCACAAATCGTAAATTATATTTATTACCATCGTCCTGAGGCGCCCCCTCCACCAAACGAGCCTCCTCCGCCGCCTCCAAAGCTGCCAAATCCTCCAAACCCACCAGAACCCCTGGAGCCAAACCCGCGTGTCCCTCCATGGATAATTGGCGGGCCACCCCACCAGTATGATGAATGTCTTCTCCTGCCAAACAAATAATTTATTAAAAATGGAAATATTACCAGCAAGAAGAGCAAAGAAAAATATGGATTCTGGCGCCCTGCTGATTTTTTCCTCAACTCGGCGATATTGGGCATTCCGGAAATTTTCACACCATTCTCTTCTGCAATCCTATGGACTATAATTACAGTTGCCTGAAAGATGCCCTCACTAAATTGTCCCTTTTGAAAATTGGGCACAAAATATGTTCTCCCAATCGTACCGCAAAAGCTATCGGGCAATATCCCTTCGAGTCCGTATCCTACTTCGATTCTGTAAGCGCGATCGTCCTTTGCAATAAGCACGAGAACGCCATTGTCTTTCCCCTTCTGTCCCAACTTCCACTTATCGGCAAGTTCTATAGCATATGTTTCGATGGGAATATCGCCGGTTGTATTAATGGTAAGAATGATCATCTGTGCACCGGTCTTCTGCTCCAGCTCCTGGAGATACCCATTCAGACCCTTTTCAGCAGCGTCACCAATAATGTTGGCCCTGTCTTCCACATATCTCTGAGGAACCGGTAGCTCCTGCGCCTCTCCGGCTGAACACAGGAATACAAAAAAAATAAAAAGTCCAAAATATGGGTATAAATATCCTTTACACAAGTTTGATCTCAAATTCATCCACCTTTTTGATAACACTATCTAATACCCGATACAAATTTTCGAATATCCCTTTGAGAATCTCAATGGAAGGATAAACGTCTTTAGCCCTTATTTCTATGAGTTTTCTATACACGTCCATATCCACATCGAGGCATTCTTCTACGGCGTAAAGAACGTCTCCCTTTTCTCTGGGAATCTGTTGATCGTACAAAAAGAGTATACCGTGAAATACCGGAAAATATCCAGAGAGCGATCCTACAAATAAGTCTGTCAATGTCGTCTTATTTCCCATTGCCTTTATGTAACCCTGACAGAGATGTTGAAGCTTTCCTTTCAATTCACGTTCACATTGAAGCCGGATATCGGCCTTTTCAATTTTTATGTCTTTTAAGATGTCTTCACCAAAGACCAATTGGTGGATCGATTTCATTTCTAAGAATTCTAATGGGAACACCTCTAACGACTTATTGATGTAATCACGGGTCATGACGAGTGGGGCATGAATTCTCTTTTTTCCGTAACGTTTGCCTAAAGTAGCAATAAAATCAAAGAATGGAACTTTGGTTGTTTTTACAACAATTACCGTATTAATATCAGAATATTTTGGGTGAAAGTCTTTCGTTACGGCGCTGCCAATGATATAGATTGAAATGATATCTTCTTTGGAATGCGTTAAAATGTCAATAAGGAATGGTTCTACAATCTTTTTTGTTTGTTCTGACAGATGATTTAATTTAAGAGCTTCCATGTGCATACGATTAACACGGCCTCCGATAACGAACCTCGTGAGATTATTTGTTATTCCCTTGTTCTTCCAGTCTTTTTCTTAATGCCGCATTTTCCTTTTTGGTTGCCTCAAGATCAAAGAGTAAATACTTTACGTTTAATCGTAATGAATCAAGGGTGTCCTGCAATATCACCAGACTCGTCCGGAGGTCTTCGTATTTTTTGCCAATCTCGCCTGCCAGCATCTCCAGACTCTGTCTTTTTGCTTCGGGGAACCGTTTTATATTTTCGATCAAATCCAGTAGTTTTTTCTGAAAAGTTTCATCATCCATAGGATAGCCTCCACAAGTTAGGCACGGACAAACTAAGTTTGTCCGTACCGCCCGAAAACCCGCTTAAATAAAATGAAAATTCCTATGCAATTAAATTACAAACCCTGTGCTGCAAGCAGCGTTTCAGGCTTCGATACGTTTTGACTTTATTTTGGAGCTGGCAGTCTTTGTAATACATCAAATATAAGTAACATCCGATTGAATGTCAAGGTTTAAAATATTGGGGAGCGTCCGTAAAAATACCTTAAATTTGAAATTGACAATTCTCTTCTTTGCAAATATAATTGGAATTCGTTTGCCATGTTTTCATCGTGTATAGTGTTTTGACGCGAGAAGAAATTTGACGCAATCTTTTATTGTGGCAATTTTGTTTTAAGGAGACCGTAATTGGAGTGGGATAAATCGGCATCAATGCTGCTTGAAAAAGTACCTCCCTTTGTGCAAAAGACCGTCCGTGAAAAGATAGAGACACTTGCCCGTGAGCGGGGAAAGACCCTAGTAACCGAGGTGGACGTTATGGCCGCCCGTGAGGTGTTTATGGGTAAACCTCAAAATCCCACCGTTCCACAACGCACTGTTGCAAAGAAGCCTGTAAACAACGAAAAACTCTCCATACTCAAAAAATATACAAAATATTTTGATAAAGAAGGGAATCCTGTTCTGTATCAGGTGAAACACTGCAGAGGAGGCGAGGTTAATTGCCCCTTTCTTATTACAGATTCCAAAATCCTGTCGGATAAACTCCGGAACAAATTGGAGGAGTTACATTTTACCGAGAAGTTAATGAACAAGATTGAGGGGCAAATTCTTCCTCACCACACCATGAAACTTGCTGTATCAGGATGCCCGAATAGCTGTTCCATGCCGCAGATCAAGGATTTTGGAGTCCATGCAGTTGAACCCGTTTACGTGGACCACGACTCTGAATGCATTGAGTGTATGAAATGTGTAGAGACCTGCCGTGAAGATGCAATTACCATAAAGGACGGGCACGTATCCCTTGATAAAGAAAAATGTGTGCACTGCGGCCTTTGCGCCGGAGTATGTCCGACTGGCTCAATCAAGGCCTCGGAGAAAAAGTACCGGGTAATGATTGGCGGAAAGGTCGGGCGTCACCCCAGATTTGCCTTAGACCTGCTAACCCAGGCAGACGAATCCGCTACATTGAAGGCATTGGGCGTCTGCGCGGATATGATACTTTCAAGTAAAACTGAACGCCGCTTTAGAACCCTGGTAGAACAACAGGGGATAGAGGAAATTAAAAAAAAGATATGATACTTAGCGATACCGATAGAAAGATACTGCACCGTTTGCAATCCAACCTGCCTCTGGTTTCAAGGCCGTTCCTTGAATTAAGCAAAGAGCTTGACATAGACGAGGATATTATCATCGAACGCATCAAGTTTATGATTGAAAAGGGGTACGTGAGACGGCTTGCGCCCATCATTAATACACAAGCCATGGGCAGAGAGGCGACCCTTGCCGCTATGAATGTTCCGGATGATCGCATCGATGAGGTGAGTGCAATCATCAACGAATATAGTGGCGTTTCCCACAATTACCTGCGGAAGGGTAAAAATAAACATATCCCTTACAATGTGTGGTTTACCATGTCGGCCAAGGACGATGAGGAACTCCACGCCAGATTAAAAGAGATCGAGAACCGGACAAGGTTAACAGTGCGAACCTTACCCACCACAAAGAAATTCAAGATTGGCGTTCGTTTTAAAATTTATTAGGAATCTCAATATAAAAAGGATGGCATGGACAAACCCTGTCCCTGTATATTTTAACTGGGATCGTTTCTCCGTGTTTTAATAAACAATGACACAAAAAAATGAAGACATCGACGTTAAACTTATTAAACACATTCAAGAGGGTCTGCCTGTTACAAAAACTCCGTATAAAGATATTGGGCAGGCGCTCGGGATGTCAGAGGATGAAGTAATACAAAGGCTCAAGAAACTCTTAGAGGCAGGAAAGATCAGACGTCTGGCAGCCTCTATTGCCCACCGTAAGATCGGCATCAATGCCAATGCCATGTGTGTTTGGAAGGTTCCAAGAGAGCGGGTTGACGAAGTCGGCGAGTTCATGGCTGGTTTTGAAGAGGTGACTCACTGTTATGAACGCCCCATCTATCCTGACTGGGAATACAACGTCTTTACTATGATCCACGGTTACGCCGATGACGAATGTGAAGCCGTGATTCAAGCGATCAGGGAAAAGACGGGGTTAAACGACTATGTCATTCTTTACAGTGAAAAGGAATTTAAAAAAGTAGGGGTAAGGATATAGGTAGATTTGGTCTATCGGCTTTATCCGCCCTGCACATTTATTTTATTCCCTTCAGCTACGGTAATAAGCCTTTGTGTCCGGTCAGGGTTAATGTGGCATCCTTTACCAATCCAATCCGCGGTGCATAAAACATAATGCTTTTGGCGTCCGGTTCGCGGAAAATGGTTTCTTTCATTTTTTTTATTGATCTAAGGTTTTCTTGTCAGATCATGCCTGAAAATCAATTCCTTCATCTCCGAGACAGCTTTCTGGATCCCTACAAAGACTGCACGTGACACGATGCTGTGCCCAATATGCAATTCTTCAACTTTCAGGGATTCAACGAATAATCCGACATTTTGATACGTCAGGCCATGTCCGGCATTTACCTGCAATCCTAATTTTTGTGCAGTATTCAAACCTCTTTGAAGTTTTTCAATCATTTTACCTTTAGAGATATCATCATTTGCATGAGCATAATTTCCCGTATGCAGTTCAATATAGTGTGCGCCAACGTCCTTTGACGCAGAGATCTGATCTTCCTCCGGGTCGATGAAAAAACTGACCAATATGCCGTCGTCTCTGAATCTTTTGACAATGTCCCCGAGTATCTTTTTTTGAGACACAACATCTAAACCACCTTCGGTAGTAATTTCCTGTCTTTTTTCAGGTACGAAGGTGACCTTTTCCGGTTTTATCTCGCGTGCAATATCTACGATTTCCCGTGCAAGAGACATTTCCAGATTCAGCTTGGTAAATACCGTCTCACGGAGCAATCTCACGTCACGATCCTGTATATGCCTACGGTCCTCTCTCAGATGAACGGTGATGATATCCGCTCCCCCAAGGATTGCAAGGGATGCCGCCGTCACAGGGTCGGGTTCGAACGTCCTCCTCGCCTGTCGTATCGTAGCAACATGGTCTATATTTACCCCTAACTTTGTCATTTTATTTCTGAAGAATGCAAGGTTTCCCGGATGTCCAGGTGGACTTCGGGTAATTTATCGACGAGCTCGATGTTTTTCGGTAAAATGCATTTCACCGGTTGTTTATATGGTCCTGGAGGTTTTAACGAAGTGACATCAATATATAACACGATGTCTTCCGTATTGAACTTATCCAATAAAAGTTTTGGACCTTTCACCCTTACATTGGCGAATTCGTCCTGCAACTTGATCTCGTAGGGATACTCCGCGGGTTCTATGATCTTGATCTTTATTTTTTCAAATAATCGTGTATCCTGTTGCTCCACCATCTGCAACCATACCCGCACATCCTCTTTACATACAATTGGTACAGAAATATTTTTATCTCCACGTTTAATTATTACCTTCTGATCGATTTCAATCCGCCAGGGAAATGTGCGATTTTGTTCCGTCGTAATTCCACCGATATTTACAGAAACCGTATTGATAGAAGAAGCCTCTTTTAAGGCATTGAGAGGCCCTGTTACCTCCACTTCACCCGGGAATATAAATTCATTTGCAATGGTGTATCCAATAGCAGGTTCACCTTTCTTTTGCAAATTCACCTTTAATTTTTTCTGTTGTAATTTGCCAAGCAAAATGTCGACTTTGTCAGGATAAACAGAAACCAATTTAACGGCAGTTGGCAAATCCAGGTTCTCTCTCGTTATAAAAATAGTCTGTTTTATCTGATCTTCGATCATATTCGGAGATTCCTGTACTGTATACCTTGCCTGAATTTTTTGATCTTTTATCATGTCTTCAAGGGTATCAATAACGTTTTGAGGCCCCCGTAAATGTGCGGAAATCTCCTCTGCACTCTGTTCAAGGATGGCGATACCTTCAGGAACAGAAACGGTCAATTTCACCACCTCCGTTAAATCTCCTGTGTGCCGGTTAATCGCATAGAGCCAAAGAGCAACTGCCATAACCAGTGCCATGAGTTTTGTGAGAATATTGCCGGTAAATATTTCCTTGATCAAACCTGTGCACTCCTTGCAACGCCGAATCTTTCTGTTGATAGCTCATCGAGTATCTTTTTTAACCCTTTCACATCGATATCCCGGTTCAAAGTCCCTTTAAATCCCGTCGAGATCGCCCCCGTTTCTTCTGATACAATAATAACCATGGCATCGGTTTCTTCGGTAAGTCCAATACCAGCCCTATGGCGTGTGCCGAGACTCTTTGATAGCTCTGTCTTTTCGGTAAGCGGAAACAGGCAACCCGCGGCGCTTATTTTCTGCTCCTGAATAATTACGGCTCCGTCATGCAGTGGAGAACCTGGCCAAAATATGGTGTTGAGCAATTCACTCGACACAACGGCGTTTAATTTCGTCCCCGTTTCTACAAAATTGTCCAGGCCGACTTCCCTCTCAATGGCAATTAATGCACCAATATTATTTCTGGATAAAATTTCAACGGCCTTGATAATTTCGGTGGTTGCTTGATATTCGGCCTTTACAAACATGCTAAATACCGGGTTCTGACCGAGTCTCAAGAGTGCACGCCGGAATTCCGGCTGGAAGAGAATGATGATCGGAATGATAAATACCGGTACAAACTCGGTTATTAACCAATCTATTGTGATGAGTTGTAGTTTTCGCACAAAAAATAGCACGCCAATGGAGATCAAGACAATAATGAAGGCTACAGCCCTCAAGATACTCGTTCCGCTGGTCCCCTGCATGATTCTTAATACAACGTAAACCACCATGTAGATAAGAAATATCTCACCCAGGGATCTCCCAATCATCCAGAGATTAACATTCCCGAATAAATCAGATATGCTTTCGAACATTAGCTATTCCTGATTGCGTCACACATGGTTACCACCTGGACAGCTTCACTCACATCATGAACCCGCACGATGTGCGCGCCATTCATGATTGCAACGGCGATGGTTGCAAGCGTTCCATACAAACGTTCCTGAACGGAAAGGTTCAAAATATCACCAATAAACTTTTTTCGCGATGTGCCGATCAGTATGGGGAAACCGATACTTTTAAATTCCGTTAACCTATTCAGGATTTCCAGATTCTGTCGCACCGTCTTCCCAAAACCAATTCCAGGATCCAAAATAATTTTGTCTCTCTTTACCCCTGCATCAATTGCGATGGAGATAGATTTCCTGAGAGAGGACATTATTTCCGATACTCCATTTTTCCGTATGGGATATTTTTGCATCGTCCTGGGTAACCCCTTTTTATGCATGATGATGACAGGCACATGCGCCTCTGCCACTACCTTTGCCATCTTTTTGTCCATGAATAATCCACCGATGTCATTGATGATTGACGCCCCTGCCTCGATCGCCTTTTCGGCTACACTTGCCTTATAAGTATCAATGGAGATAGGTTTCCGTATCTGTTTCGACAATGTTTTTATAAGAGGAATTACCCTCCTTATTTCTTCTGTCTCCGGTACAGGATATGCACCGGGTCGTGTGGATTCACCGCCTATATCAATAACGTCCGCCCCTTCTTCTACCATTTTCAGTGCACGGTCAATAGCATTTTCCACAGTATCATATCGTTTCCCATCATAAAACGAATCCGGGGTTACATTCAGGATCCCCATGACATGCGTTTTGCTATTGAGACAGAGTTTACCGTGGGGATAGGTTATATCAAACAACTCCCTTTTAAAAATATTAGTGGTGTCTTCGGTCTTTTGCCCGTACTCGTACAAATTCGTGTTCATTTCCGCATTATCACCAGTCTTCTTCCATCGCATCTACAATACTTTGAGCAACTTTTACAAATGCTTCATTGCTGGAAGACGTAAGCGTTTCATTTCTGCGGACGATAAATTCAGTCGGCCTTTTGATGTTTTTCCGCTCGACAATGGTTCTTCCGGTTCTTGTATCTACCCACCGGATATCAATTGAAACGGAAACCCTGCTCTCGACTATGTTGTCATCCCTATCTTCAATGAGCACGTTTTCATCGACGCTGATAATCTGTCCGAGCAGGATAGAATCGGCCTCATCTTTATCAACAACGTGAAGACCCGTTCTGAGTAATATTTGATCACGCACGGCCTTGGTCAGATCAAACTCATATCCTCTGCGAAAGGTATTATTATCAAATATTGGGATATAGATACTCCGGACATTAGAACGAAGTAATGATTTAGAAGAATAGCCACAACTCACGATAGAAATAGTAAAAAGTAACAACAAAACGATACAGACAAAAGACGTTATGCGGCTGTGCTGCGTTATGTGTTTGCGCTTTGTCATATGGTTTGCTAAGCGACGTATGATGCGGTATTTTACCATAGATGTTTGTGCTTTTCCGTTTATCTACATGAATTACAAAATAAAGGCAAACCCTCTTTAATCCCCTTAACAAGGGGGGGAAGGGGGTTGTCTCTTTTTATTTTATTGCCTCAATCATCCTGAGAAACTCCAGTCTTTCATTTGCCCTTTCAGCCCATATCGTATCAGGGAAATCAGCGATGACATATTTAAAATACATGGCAGCCGAAACAGGTTTCTT
The DNA here is from genome assembly GCA_013360945.1 of Candidatus Brocadia sp. Taxonomy (GTDB): domain Bacteria; phylum Planctomycetota; class Brocadiia; order Brocadiales; family Brocadiaceae; genus Brocadia. The sequence goes on along the minus strand of JABWAQ010000009.1, from coordinate 36,519 downwards.
AACTCTCAGATAAAACTCTCCGATATTAAATTCTCTTTCCGCCTCGATAATCCTTATTTCTTCAATCATTCTCTTTGCTTCTTCTGCATGGATACCTTGCGGGTTTGAGACGAGGTACTCTTCAAACCCCTCCCGGGCAGAGATCAGGAGACCGTAATTACGTTCCTGTAGCTTCTCATGGTAAACCTTAGAAAGGGGTATCTGGTATTGTATGTAAGGAACCCACTCATTCTTCGGATAATTTTCCAAAAACTTCTCGTAAGCTTCAATGGCCTCTTCATATTGACCAAGCTTGAAATAACAATCCGCTATTTTTACCTGTGCGTCCGGGGCTATTGGCCCTAAAGGATGTTTTTCTATAATCTTTTCAAAGACCCGTATTGCTGCTTCCTCGTTGGTGTCTATTTGCACAATACCGACCTGAAACTCTTTTTCGAGTATTTCTTCTGTCCTTTTTGTGCCCGGATGTTTTTCCAGGGCTTTTTCGTAAGCCTTCAGCGCCCTTTTATAGTCGCCATTGAGGCCATAGGCCCATCCAATATTTATTTGAGAAATTTCTGCATATTCAGAATCAGGGGCGGTATCAATGATCGCTTCAAATTCCTTTACTGCCATAAGGTATTTTTGCTCTACCAGGAGAGAAAGGGCATACTTGTACCGTTGTTCAAGGGTTGTAATTGCAACCGAGGGAGATTCCATCCAACCCGTCTCTTTATTCCACACCCATTTCCCATAGGAAGATGTCGCCGTCGTGCAAACGATAATACATAACGATGGGAGAATATATTTTAATTTCATCATCGCAATCCATCCAAAAAGATTCTGTTAAATCTTGATATATTTCCAGGAATTGAGACCTTTATTCAATATAAAAGTAATATAATATCTCAGCATCTTTTCTATTTCAACACAAATAGACCGTTGTATCCTGACACGCTCCAATCTTTGAAAGTTCATATTCAGCAATCGCCCGGCAATGAGTATTACACCGGCAGGAACGATAATTCCATTTTTACATTTTAGCTGGCATCTTCCACACAAGACACCGCCCTCTTTTGCGTTAAAATGTACTTCAGGTATTTGCTGAATGCCGCTTTTACAATTCACACAATGTCCCCATTCAGGCAAATAGCCCAGGATGTTGAGCGTTTTTATCTCAAAGGCTAACACCCGTATGGTAGGGTCTGCATCAGTTGATATCCCCGATAACGTATGTAAGAAGATATCAAAGAGTTGTTCATTGGGATCATTTTCCTCCGTAAATTCATTCACAAGCTCAGCTACATATGAAGCCTTATAATATTTATCCAGGTTGTTTCGAAACATCGGATAATTATCCTGTAAAATGGCTTCCGTAAGGGTGTGAAGAGAGGTATGTTCTTTTTTAATAAAGAGAATCTGATAACACGTTAAGAGGTCGACTGCCTTTGAACTGTACCTTCCCGATGAACGCTTAAACCCTTTTGCAAGAGCGTGAATCTTTCCGTAGTTACGGGTATAGAAAGTAATTATTTGACTGGAATTACTATAATCTGTCCTTCTCAGTGCAATTGCCTCTGTTCTGAAGACGGGCATATTTCTATAAATAACCGTTGATTAATTGGGTACAGGAACACGATAACCAAGATTTGCCAGCAGTACTCTTTCTCTTTGGTGCATCTTTTTTGCGTCTCTTTTTTGCCTGTCATCATATCCAAGCAGGTGTAATAATCCATGGATCAGGTAAAGGGCAATTTCCCCTTCAATTGAATACCCACGCTTTTGTGCTTGTTTAACAGCCATTTCAACGGAGACGATGATTTCGCCGGTAATAGTATTTTTCGAGGAAGGCTCATGATAGTCAAAACTCAGCACGTCGGTGGCATAATTATGTCCCAGGAAGGTCTTATTCATTTCTTTTATCATTTTATTATCGATAAAAACAATGCTGAGTTCCGCAACCTTTTTCTCTGTCTTTAGAACTCTATTGACAAGTTTTTTTGTCCAGTTTTTATTAATAGGGTAGAGTTTTTGCCGGTCTGCAATTTCTAATTTCGTCAAAGTCATTACACATTATTTCTGTCGTTATAGTTCATACGCATCGACAATATCCTGAACCAGCTTGTGCCGGATAATGTCTGCCTTGGTCAGGTAAACGAAAGATATATTATTAATATTCATTAACCGTTCCTGGACATCGATTAAGCCGGACATCTCACCCGATGACAAATCAACCTGTGTAATATCCCCGGTTACCACGACCTTCGATTTAACACCCAGTCTTGTTAAAAAAGTTTTCATCTGTTTTACGGTACAGTTTTGCGCCTCATCGAGGATTATAAAGGCATCGTTCAGCGTTCTCCCGCGCATGTAGGCCAGCGGGAGAATCTCTATCAGGTCGCTCTCCAGGTATTTTCTGACATGCCCGACATCCATCATATCCGCTATGGCATCGTAGAGTGGTCGAAGGTACGGGTTTACTTTGGCTTTAATATCGCCGGGTAAATACCCAAGTTTTTCACCCGCTTCAACGGCCGGCCTGGCAAGCACGATTCTCCTGATCCGTCCACTCTTTAGAAAGGAGAGCGCCATAGCTACGGCCAAATACGTCTTTCCCGTTCCGGCAGGGCCAATACAAAAAACCAGATCATTCTTTTTAATCGCTTCAATGTATTTTGCCTGCCCGTCTGTCTTTGGCTTTATAAAGATGCCTCTTTGGAAGACGTCAATCGTATGGGCAGATTCTTCACCTGCCTCGCACTTTGCGTCCATAATGGCCTGCTCTACATCTTCTAAATCTAACCGCCCGGTAGTGCGAACTATTTCCAGTAACCTGTTCAACACCTCTTTGCTGGTATTTACCAGTTCCTTTTCCCCTTCGAGTTTCAGTAACCCATGGCGGGCAACGAGATGCACCCGGAAGGCATCCCTGACAAGCCGGAGATGCCGGTCGTGACTACCGTATAAAATAGATGCCTCCGCATCGTTCTCCAGGATGAGGGTGTTTTGATAGGTTAAAGGTTCCTGAAACTCTTCCGTGTTTTCAGGATGTTTTTGAATTCTTACTTTTTGATCCATACTTAAACTAACTTAAAAAATACTAAAAAATAATACGCAACCGGCATGCTTACCAATAAACAATCAATCACATCCAGTATCCCGCCAAAGGCGGGTACCAGGTGGCTTGAATCCTTTACATGAGCATCCCTTTTGAGGAGCGATTCCGCCAGATCACCCAGCAAAGATGAAAAACCTACGACGGCTCCAAATACGAGTGACCAGGGCACACTGATAACCCTGGTTTGTGGGATGAGGTTAAAGATGAGCGCTATGAGGACGCTCGATAACACTGAAAAACAGGCGCCTTCGATCGTTTTATTCGGGCTGATAACCTTTGCAAGCTTGTGTCTCCCATATTTCCGGCCTAACAGATAGCCACCGATGTCGCCAAACTTGGAAACCAATAAAACCAGAATCAGTATGCAAATCCCCTGAGGAAGATGACGCAAGGCAATGGCAAAACTCAAAAGAAAGTTCACATAGAAAATGCCGAGTACGGTTACCGCTATGTTTTTTATGGCGTCTTGCGTACCCCGCGTAAAAGCCTGGATTAACAAAAGCCAGAAGATGAGGATAACGATGGTTTCCTGTCTGAAAAAATGGTAATCAGCGCCTGGATTATTGCGTACCGACAACCAATACGACACAAACAACCATACCCCGGCGGCAATACCGGATATCCGAAATGGAGAGAAACCGTTTTTACTCGCAATATTGTAGAATTCATACAGGCCAATCCCACCGGCCAAAATGGCCAGACATCCAAATCCTATATCCGTCCGAAATACGGAATCGAGTAAGAGGATGCCAAAGAACATTGCGAACAGGATAATGCCGAAGGTAACTCTCGTTTGAAGTGTACTCACTCTCGTAACCCGCCAAAACGGCGTTCCCGGAGTGCATAATCCCGAATCGCCTCCTCCAGATGTTCCTTCCTGAAGTCAGGCCAGCAAACGGGAGTAACCCAAAGCTCCGTGTACGAAATCTCCCACAGGAGAAAATTACTTACCCGCATCTCGCCGCCCGTTCTTATCAGTAAGTCCGGGTCTGACATTTCACTCGTATAGAGAAAATTTTTAAAGGTCTCCTCTGTAATTTCTTCTAAACCCATTCTTCCCGCCTTAACACGTATTGCAATATCTTTTGCCGCATCGACGATCTCAGAACGTCCTCCGTAATTGAGTGCAAGACAGAGCACCATCCCGGTATTCCTTCTGCTTTCTTCCATACTGACGGCAAGTTCTCCCTGCACATCTTCCGGAAGACCGCTTATTCGACCGATTGCTGTTAAACGGATATTGTTTTCTTCAATCTCTTTTCGCTCCTTGATAAGGAATTCTTTCAGGAGTTTCATCAACAGATTAACTTCCCGCTTCGGCCTTTTCCAATTTTCCTGGGAAAATGCATAGAGCGTAAGCTGTTTTACATGTTTTTTTGCACACTCTCGCGTTATTTCACGGACAGACTCGACTCCCGCCTTATGCCCCCGGATTCTTACCAGCCCCCTGCGCTTTGCCCATCGTCCGTTCCCATCCATGATAATCGCAATGTGCGAAGGTAAATACCCGTTTCCGCTCATATGAGATTCACAACCTGACCGCGGTCTGGACCGACTGAAAGCATTTCAACCTTGATACCCAAAATCTTTTCAAGGGTATTTATATAATTTTTTGCCTGAGAAGGAATATCCCTCATATCGCGCATCCTGGACGTATCCTGCTGCCAACCTGGTACTTCCTTATATACCGGCTGACATTCTGACCGTGCTGCCAAATCTGTGGGGAACACGTCGTATACCGTATCGTCAAATTTATAACCTACACATATCTTTATCGTCTTCTGCTCATCCAACACGTCCAGTTTCGTCAAAACAGCGCTGTCCACACCGTTTACCATGATGGCATGTTTTACGGCGACTGCATCAAACCAGCCGCAGCGCCTGGGTCTCCCGGTCGTAGCGCCATATTCCCCCCCCTTTTTCCTTAAATATTCGCCCAAATCATCATTCAATTCAGATGGGAACGGACCGCTGCCAACCCGCGTCGTGTAGGACTTCATTACACCCAGTACCCTGTGTATCTGCTTGGGGCAAATACCGGTGCCAATCGCAGCTCCACCTGAGGTAACTGAGGACGATGTAATAAAGGGATAGGTGCCAAAATCCACATCGAGCAACGAACCCTGGGCGCCTTCGAACAATATCTTTTTTTTGGCCTTTATGGCCTCGTCCATGAACACTACCGTATTGCATACAAAAGGTTTGATCTGCTCTGCATACCCGCAATACGTATCGTAAATATCCTCCCATGATAATGCGTCGGTATTATACAAACGTACAAATATCCTGTTTTTTTCCTCTACCACTTTTTTTAGCCGTTGCCTGAAGTGCTCAGGATGGTAAAGATCGGCCACCCGTATTCCATTACGGGCCATTTTATCGGTATAACATGGCCCGATACCCCTGCGGGTCGTGCCAATCTTTTCATCGCCTTTTTCTGATTCAGAAAGTTCATCGAATTTTTTGTGATAGGGGAACACCAGATGTGCTATTTCACTGATGCGGAGGTTGTTGCCTACGTCTATATTCTTCTTTCGTAACTCAGCGATTTCTTCCAGTAATTGGAGGGGATCAAGAGCGACTCCGCTACCGATGACACAACATTTGTTTTTTCTGAGGATACCGGAAGGAAGGAGATGTAACACGAATTTTTCATTATTTATTACAACGGTATGGCCTGCATTGCTTCCACCTTGATACCTTACGATAATGTCAAAGGACTCCGTGAGTATATCGACAATCTTTCCCTTGCCTTCGTCTCCCCACTGTAAACCAACAAGGCAGGTATTCGACCCCATAGGTAAATTTTCCATAAAGATTTGGCAAAAACCTCCGAATTCGTTGGGAAATAAGCTTTTACCGAATTATAGAAAATGGGGGAATGAATGTCAAGGGAATACACTTTTAGGGCTTGCATGAGGATATTTTCGAGAAAGGAAAGACTTGGAGACTGATAGAAGGATGGGGGAAAAATGGCATGATAAGAATTAGCTTGATCGTATAAGAATTTCCGCCTGAAAATACCTCCCTCTTTGTCATTCTGAGCGAAGCGAAGAATCTCTTTTATTGCTCAGGGTGGCATTTTTACAATTGGTATTTGTTAAAAACCTATGATATGATTCGAGACGCCTGGTTCAATCTGCAAGATTGAACCAGCTTAAGCCAAACCGTTAGTACACGCTTATGTCTTGTTCAAGCCAATGACATACCGGCGAATCGCTGCATTGTGCCGTATATACCTTGACATGATATTCTCTTTTTTGCTAGTATCTTACCATTAAAATTATTCATTAAAATAGGAATTTATGCCTGCCAGTATCCTCAATCAGAATTCACCCCCGGCGCGTCCCATTGATGTCGTACCGGAAACGTACACCACGCCGGCAACGCAATCCCCTCAGAAATTATACGCAGAAGTGGTCGTCAATATTCCTTTACAAAAGGTATTTCATTATAGCATTCCCCCGTACTTGCGGGAAAATCTTGCAGCCGGTATGCGGGTAAAAATACCTTTTGGCAACAAGATAACAACCGGGTTTTGCGTCGGATTTACCGGTACCCCGTTTACCGACAAAACAAAAGATATCTTAGGCGTAATCGATAAAACCCCACTGGCCAACGATCTCATGCTGGAGATTACCCGGTGGTTATCGTCTCATTATTGCTGCGGATGGGGAGAGGCGATCTCTGCCGTTATCCCACCTGTCGTACGCAGTAACAGAAAAGAAAAATGGAACACGTTTGCGAGATGTAGCGGGCAGACCTCAACTCTCAATCAGGAATCTCTCTTACAAATGAAGTCCCGCGCATCAAAACAGGCCAGGGCGCTGGAAATTCTTTTAGAACATTCCAATGAAATAAGCGCCAAAGAATTGATCCGCATCAGTGGCTGCAAGATGCCCGGCCTTCGTCAATTGGAGAAAAAAGGCTTTATCATTCTTGAAAACAGGCTTCCGGATGCTGTAAATACGTATCGAACTACCGGCCAGTTGCAGCAACATTTAACCCTTACCCAGGAACAGCAAAACGCCTTCGATACCATCTGCAAAAAACTTACACAGCCCAAGCCGGGCGTTATATTGCTTCACGGTATTACCGGCAGCGGAAAGACGGAGATCTACCTGCAAGCCATTACCCGGTCGATTGAACAGGGTCGCAAGGCTCTGTTCCTCGTCCCCGAAATATCCCTTACTCCACAAACCATTCAAAGGATAAGGGCACGATTCAACAGGGTAGCCGTATTACACAGCAACCTCCTGGGCACCGTCCATCAATCAGAATGGAACGATATTAAAGAAGACAAGGTGGACATCGTCATCGGCGCTCGATCATCCATATTTGCCCCCCTGAAGAATGTTGGGCTAATTATCATCGATGAGGAACACGAGAACACCTATAAACAGGAAAATAACCCCCGGTACAATGCCAGGGATATCGCCATCCTCAGGGCAACCTATGAGAACGCCCTGGTTATTATGGGTACGGCTACTCCCTCCCTGGAGAGTTACCATCAGGCATTGAACGGAAACTATGAAAAGGTCGTCCTTTCAAAGAGAATTGGCGAACGGCAACTCCCTCCTGTCGATATTGTAGATATGGGCGAGGAAGTCCGCAAACGCCGGGGGTACAACATCATTTCCCAACGGTTGCAATATTACATGAACCAGTCCCTTGCCCGAAACGAACAGGTGATCTTGTTTTTGAACCGGAGAGGGTTTGCGCCGTATATTAACTGCAAACGGTGCGGATTTGTATTAAAATGTCAGCGATGTGATATCCCCATGACCTTTCACAAAAAATTCAATACTACGTTATGCCATTATTGTCATGCAGAAACCCGTCCTCCTGAATCATGCCCGGATTGCCTGGCCAATACTATTAACTATCGCGGTTTTGGGACGGAAAAAATTGAAGAAGAAATCAGGAACAAGTTTCCTGACTGTAAAATTATCCGGATGGACAGCGATTCCATGCGTGTACGCGACGCCTACGAAAAAGCCTTAACCGCATTTGAACGTGGGGAGTTTCACATATTGCTTGGCACCCAGATGATCGCAAAGGGGCTGGATTTTCCCAATGTTACCCTCGTCGGGGTAATCTCTGCGGACACGTTACTGAATCTGCCCGATTTCCGTGCAAGCGAACGAACATTTCAACTCATCTCACAGGTTGCAGGCCGCACTGGCAGGGGAACAAAGGGCGGGCGGGTGGTGGTGCAATCCTTTAATCCCAGACATTACAGCATCACGTATGCAGCAGCCCACGATTATGAAGGATTTGCAAGGAAAGAACTGGAATACAGGAAACAATTGAATTATCCCCCTTTTGGGAAACTGGCACGGATCGTCTTCCGCGGCCCAAAGGAGGACAAAGCCAAAGAAAAGGCCTCCATCGTTGGCGATAAACTGAAAGAATTTGCAAAAACCCATGGGGATCATCTGAAAATACTCGGACCATCACCAGCCCCCGTGACGAAAATCAACAACCTGTTCCGATGGCATATTTTATTAAAGGCGCAAAACCATACAAGCATTCATGATGCCCTTCAAGGCATTGCAGAAATGCTAAAACCGTCAAAAAGTGTGCAGACAATGGTTGATGTTGATCCCTATATGATGTTATAAGTTTTGTCAAGAATTATAGAAATTACCGTACATTCTCAATAAAATAAAATGTTAAAAGATGCTTTATCTTTTGATCATCTCAAATCAAATGTAACTATTCATGGACCGATTCTGCCTGAGCCTGTTCTGATCATTGCGACCATTCCTTTGGGAAATTCTCTCAAACTGGTTGGTAAAGGTCTAATGACAAATCAGGTATAGTATAAAGAAATTTTCATGTTACTTAATTCTAAGGAATTTCAATCGGTGTAGTGGCAATTCATGAATTGCCATTACAAAGTACACAAATAAAATGCAATAAATGGAGGTATATCATGAAAACATTAAGTCTTGCAGATGCAAAGGCAAGATTATCCGAGGTTGTAACGGCAGCAGAACGTCAGAAAGAGAGGGTAATTATTGAAAAGAGAAAGAAACCTGTTGCTGTTGTTGTAGGAATGACGACTATAAAAAGCTTGAAGCGCTTGGACAGTCCGATGCAAAAAACCCAGGCAGGTCTTTATGAAAATACTCTCTTTGCGGAGGTTGGGATTTTAGGTTTACGATTGCCAATTTGGGATTTATAATTGTAAATAATTTTAAAGAAATAAATCTGATGAGATTAACTGTATAAACTCCGGTCGCGGGTTTAGGTTTGCAACCTGAACCCGCAATGAGATTGCTATATATCGTTAAAGTGGAGGCATAACGTAAATGTCAAAAGCGAGCGTAATAAAGACAGAACAACTTGAGGTAAAAAAAGTGATATCAATACTATAAGTTGTCTAATGGTTAAAAAGATACTATAATGTTGTATGTTGAATTTTAACGTTTCAACATCTTTAAAAATAAACGTATTAATCTATTATCGGAGGTAATGATATAACTCTTATGTCACCCAACGGACTGGACGCTAAAACCTTTTTCGAACGTCAAGGGGGCATCACCTATAACGATTTTATTCTGCTCCCGGGCCATATCGATTTTGCCATGGACAAGATAGGTCTTGACACTAACTTAACCCGCAATATCAAGATCAAAAGACCCGTGGTGAGCTCCCCTATGGATACCGTAACCGAATCCAGGATGGCTATCAGCATGGCTATGCTTGGGGGGATCGGCATCATTCATTATAACAACAGCGTTGAAGATCAGGTGCAGGAAGTGCGCCGGGTCAAGAGATTCGAGAACGGGTTTATTACGGAACCCGTTGTCCTTAGCCCAAACCACACCATCCACGATGTCGATGTCCTCAAGGAGAAGCATGGTTTTTCAGGTATACCTATTACTGATGATGGCACATTAAACTCGAAACTCGTTGGCATTGTAACCAAGAGGGATATCGATTTTGAGGAAAATCGAGCCAAAAGACTAAAAGAGGTCATGACTACACAGCTGATAACAGCGCCAGCCGGTATCTCACTTGCCGAGGGGAACAGAATACTGAAAGAAAGCAAAAAAGGTAAACTTCCGATTGTCGATAAACAGGGACGTCTTGTGTCTCTCATGAGCCGTACCGATTTGCTGAAGAATGAGGACTTCCCCTTTGCATCGAAAAATCAGGACAAGCAACTCCTTGTTGGGGCAGCGCTTTCTACACGGGATGAAGATAAAGAACGGCTGGCCGAACTGGTGAAGGCCGGCGTCGATGTTATCGTGATCGATTCCTCCCAGGGCGATTCTGTTTTTCAAATTAATACGATCAAATACATTAAGCAAAAATACCCGCAGATTGATGTGGTGGGAGGAAACGTCGTCACCGCCAGACAGTGCAAGTCATTGATCGATGCGGGCGTCGATGCCCTCCGTATTGGTATGGGTAGCGGGTCTATCTGTATTACGCAAGACACCCTTTCTGTTGGGAGGGCACAGGGCTCAGCCGTTTATCATACTGCAAAATTTTCTAAGGAATACGCCAATATTCCTATTATTGCAGATGGCGGTATCGCCAATATCGGGCATATTGTAAAGGCATTATCCCTGGGCGCCAGCGCCGTTATGATGGGTGGTTTACTTGCCGGTACCAGCGAATCTCCTGGTGAATATTTTTATGAAGGAGGGGTGCGCGTGAAAAAATATCGGGGTATGGCATCACATGAGGCCATGGAAAAAGGCGGGGGGAAACGGTATCTCTCCGTCGAAGACCGGATAAAGGTTGCACAGGGTGTTACCGGTACGGTGGTAGATAAGGGTTCGATCGTCCATCTTGTCCAATATCTGATGCAGAGCCTCCTCCATTCATTACAGGAGCTTGGGCGAAAAAGTATACAAGAACTTCATCACGGGCTCTATGACGGGACACTCCGCTTTGAAATGCGGTCGTTATCAGCCCAAACTGAAGGCGCCGTCCACAACCTCTACTCCTTTAAGGAACCGCACCTGGGCTTGCTAAGAATGGGGAGGTAAATTTTTGTGAACAGTAAGAAAATGCCAAATAAGCAGGATGGATTAAGCAAAGTGAATCCATCGTTTGGTTTGATCGTCCTTTATCCATGACCGTTAAACAAAACGCCATAGAGATCGTAAAAACCCTGCAAGAGGACGGTTACAAAACCTTTTTTGCCGGCGGGTGTGTGCGCGATATGATCATGGGGAAGGAATCTGCCGATTATGACATCGCTACCAGCGCCTTACCTCAGGATGTCATAAAACTCTTTGAAAAGACCATTCCTGTTGGCGTACAGTTCGGTGTGGTCATCGTCGTTAAAAATAGTCATGACTTCGAGGTTGCCACCTTCCGGACGGAAGGCTCTTACAGCGATGGACGTCACCCCGACAATGTAGCCTTTTGTACACCTGAAGCCGATGTAAAGAGAAGGGATTTTACCATCAATGGCCTGCTTTATGACCCCATAAAGAATGAGATACTCGATTATGTCGGCGGACGGGAGGACATTTCGCAAGGGATTATCCGAACGATTGGGAATCCTGCCGAACGGCTCAACGAAGACAAGCTGCGCATGATACGGGCTGCCCGTTTTGCATGCCGTTTTAATTTTCCCATCCATCCTGAAACAAAAGAAGCTATTATTCGGCTTGCACCGCAAATCCATGCAGTCAGCGCTGAACGCATACGGGAAGAACTGGAAAAGATACTCACAGGGCATAACCCACATATCGGCATGAAACTCCTGGATGAACTCCATCTCTTGCAAGAGATACTGCCGGAGGTATCCAATATGAAAGGCGTGCGCCAACCTGAAAACTTTCACCCTGAAGGAGACGTCTTCGTTCATACCCTCTTGTGCCTGTCGAAACTTGCTCATATCACTGACCGGGAACTGGAGAAACCCTCATTTACCTTAGCCATGGGGGTATTGCTGCACGATATCGGCAAGACCGTTACCTTTGAGGAGTCAGATCGAATTCGATTTAATCTGCATGAGAAGGTAGGTGCAGATATGGCTGCAAAGATTTGTGACCGGCTGAAGACCTCCAATACTGAAAAGGAACGAATTGTCTGGCTTGTCCTGAAACACCTTTATTTTAAGGATGCCCAAAAGATGCGTCTGAACAAGCTTAAGCGACTCTTTGCAAACGAAGGCTATCCGGAACTGGCAGAGCTGTGCAGGATTGATGCCCTTGCAAGCAGCGGTGACCTGTCAGACTATCATTATTGTCAGGAGATGTTCAGTAAGCTGTCCCATGAAGAGGTCAAACCCAAACCCCTGATTACCGGCCATGACCTTATCGTCATGGGGCTTAAACCTGGTCCCGTCTTTAAAGACATTTTGACAAAAATTGAGGATGAGCAACTCGATGGTAATATTACAACGAGAGAGGCGGCCATTGAGGAGGTAAAGGCACTGATTTCTCAAATGGAAACTGTTTCCGAATAGCGCTTGACAAATTCTTTCATCATAGTCATTATATCGCTGAAACGGTATCCGGAAACCGTGAAAATGTTTGATATGCTTCGGTGAGTCCTCTCGGCGAAACAAAACAGCATGACGATCAACTGAGATTTTGGTGTGGGGAAGAAACCAAAACATCAAGCTTGGGCAAGACTAACCTTTCATACCACAGCAATGCCGCAACCAAGTCCTCCTTAACAAAGGAGGATCAAGTGAGTTGTAAAGAAACTTACATAAAAAGGAAGTTTTTATACGGCAATACTATATCAGGAGGAATCAAACTATGAATAAATTTTATCGCAATACTAAACCATTCTTCCTTACGAATCTTTTTATTATTAGTACGTTTTTTATCCTGTCTCTTGTGCCTCATTCTTTTGCCCAGGAATTAAAGGACGCCAGCCAACAAATTGAATTTATTCAGTATCAAGTGGAAACCCACCCGCCATCTCTTCCTTACGAAGAAGGGGAAAGAGGGGCGGTTATAAATTCACCAGAAATTCCATTTGATCTTGAGCAATTGCCCCGTACCATTGAAACCCCTGCAATCAAGACAACTGCAACACCCCGGCGGATATTCGGTAACATGAGATTCCGCCATGAGATGGCCGAACTTCTGGGAGAGAAGGTGGGACCAGATGACTCAGGGGATGTTTACAACGCAGGGGGGCTTTCAGGCTATTACACCGGCCCAAAGGAACTTTTTCCGGGAAAGGGAAAATTTGGAGAACTCTACCGGTTTTTACCCATGGTACGTTGGTACGATCCTGCGTATTATTATAATTCCGGGAACTTTCACCCAGGGAGTACCGTAACTGGTGAATTCACTAACGAGCAGTGTGTTACCTGTCACAATATGGAAAATCCCGGCATTGTAGCGCAATGGAAACAAAGCAAGCATGGGACACCGCCCGAAGGAAAGGAGGTGGTAGGTTGCGACCGCTGTCACGGGAAAAATCATGAAAAGCTCATCATGCCCACATATACCCTTTGTGGTGAATGCCATGAAAAGCAGCTAAAAGGGCATCGTGAGGGTGGCCGGGGATCTCATGCACATGCGTATCATCTGGAACTGATAGATCAGGGATGCCAGATGGAAAAGCCTGCCGAGGAAACGGCTGCTTGCCTTGCCTGTCATGCCATCGCTGAAAACCGGTGTGATGGCTGTCATACACGGCATCGTTTTTCAGCGGCTGAGGCAAGGAAACCCACAAGTTGCGGCGTATGCCATTCCGGTCCGGAACAATACGAGTATGAAATGTATATGCAGTCGTATCACGGCATGGTGTATCAGGGTGAAGGGCAAAACTGGGACTGGACAAGGCCGATGGATGCCAAAAACTATGTCGTTCCCACCTGTTCATACTGCCACATGCCAGAAGGGAATCATAATATTCTCAGTATGTCTACGGTCTATACCTACATGGGCACCTCATTAGTAGATCGTGGCGCATACCGGTATAAAGCAACACGGGATGCCTGGATTAACACTTGCAAGGGTTGCCATTCACCACGATTTGCAAAAGACCATTTAGAGGCCATGGACGAGGCGGTAAAACTGAGTTTTACCAAATACCGTGAGGCAATGGCCATTGTAACGGCCTTATATACTGACAATCTCATCGATCCCATGCCCAGTGATTTAGCCCCCGATTCACGTGGACATCATGTCTTTAGCCTTACGCCTGGTAAGGGAGAGGTACGGAAATATAACGTCTCAAATATCGAACGATTGACCTACGAGATGCTCGTGGACATCGTTAGCGCCATTTATAAGGCAAAGGCCCATAATGCCTATTACAGTCCCATCTATGGGTACTGGGAATGGGCACAGGACCGCTGGCTGGTGCAGATCAAGGACGAGGCCAGTAAACTCAAACGCTTTGCTGAAATCGAAGAAAAACTCGGCATCAAGCACACTGCCTATCCCTTCTGGAAACACGGAGAATACACCGATATGTTATTGGGGTGGAAGAGGAAGGAATGGGGGAAATGATAAAATGTAACGGATTGAATTGACTCAATGATTTGGTAATGATAAAATATTTCGTAAAGGAAATGGAAAATGAAAGAAGCGTTACGTTATTTACAGAATGCAAAAGGTATACTTGCAGTAAAAGATTACCTTTCGGCAGCAAGAGACTTTATCAATAAATTAAGATAACACGCCCAACACAGCAGTAAAAACAATGCGTTCATTTTGGACGCATTGTCTTTCGCTATCAGAGATGTTAAAAAGAGGCACGGTCTCGGGCCGGTTACTGGCAAAATTGATACCCGTGCATATGCTTTAGTCTTTGATAAATTAGAAATGAATCCGAATGCCATCCTTGACCCCTGGCGCTATGCGGACTACGAAAATTCCCAAATGCCAATCAAGCTGATTCTAGGCTGTTCCACGATAAGCGCAGTAAAAAAAGATATGAGTATTCATCCCAAAAAACTGCGCTCTCGATATCGCCGTATTGTAGCGGTGGCACGTCTTGCAAAACCATATAGCGTTTTATTAAAATAAAGCAAATGTCAAGTATCTATACAAAGTCTACAAAAGATCTTTTTGAGGAATTCATCCATGCTTTTGTGCCCCCTCCCCCGACGGGATTCGGTCTCGATGTTCGCAAATCACTAATTGACGGGGGCTATTTTACCAGACAGGAAATCCTGACCTGGTTTTCAGAGAAGTACCCGAAAATCAAACAGGGAACCATCAATGCGCACCTTATTGTAATGTCAACCAATGCACCCAGCCGAGTGCACCATAATCTTCGGCCAAACGGAGCAGACGATCTGCTTTTTCAGATTGATCGTACGCGTTTTCGTCTTTACATGAAAAATTCTGATCCTTCACCAATATACAGGAAGGATGCAAATGCGAGCACTGCGGAAGACACCGATTACACCGAAGAAGAGACATGTGAAACGCATGAATTTGCATACGAAGAGGACCTAAAGAATTTTTTGGCGAGCAATCTTCAAGTTATAAGACCCTCTCTTGCGGTCTACCAAGATGGCGATATCCGCGGGATTGAATTCCCAGTAGGAGGAAAATATATTGATATCTTAGCAGTGGAAAATAGCAAGGACCTTGTTGTAATCGAGTTGAAGGTTTCCAAGGGTTACGACCGCGCAGTTGGACAACTTCTTCGATATATGGGGTGGATATCTAAGAACCTGGCAGAACCTAATCAGAAAGTCAAGGGCATGATAATCGCTCGTACTATCTCTGAAGACTTGCGCCTTGCGGCTTCAAGAGTCAACGATATTGAACTTTTTGAATATCAGCTTTCGATATCTCTCAAAAGAATAGATTCATGAGTATTAACAATTAAATCGAGCCGACTGGGAATAGTCTATGTGGTTTTTTGCAAAGGTGATTGCCCCTGTGCCTCACTTATCTCGTTAGGGCTATCCAATGGAAAATGCACAAATGAATCAAAAGCAATTAAAGAAAGACCTTAAAAAACTCTTTAAATGCATGGATTTTGTCAGCAATAATTTTCTTCAAGGCAAGGCCGTCAAGAAATAAGAGTTTCAGATTTATTTTAATAATTATCAAAAAAATAACGGGGCCTTTATTCTCTACTTAAGGTTGTGAAAGTAATAGGTTATGCAATATGGTAAAAACTACAAAGAATAGAATTTAATGGGGTGGTTTGCTACGTTGCAACAAGAGGCAATAACAGAGGAACTCTTAGTAGATTGATAAGAAAAAATTAACGGTAACAGCAAGAATAAAGACCCCGATGTTGTGCCAATGTCGTGTTTATATAAAATGTTGCATCGTTTGTATTTTTATTAATCAGCGTAAGGAAAGGGCATGTTTATGAAAGAAATGATTTTCGAAAGTAAATTGCTGCCAGACGGACATCTGCATTGTCCTCGTGAGATTGCAAAAAAGAAAAATGCGCATTTCAAAGTAATTGTAACTTTTGAAGAAAATGAGTATGAAGTATCAGAGAATGAAATTGTATTATCTGCTGTCCATGATATTTCCGAAGATTTTCTTTCTGAAGAAGAGATTAACTATTATTTAAAGTTAAAAGATTTATGACTAAATTTAATTTGATAAACGCAGATTTATAAAGCTTGTTGGAATTGTTAATGAAGAAATAATGAAAAAAGCAAAAGAGAATATCAATCAAATTATATAAGCCGAGAAGATCATAAACAAAACCCAACGACAAAAGTTCATATTGTTTGTTGGATATCCGGATGTTCCCCTCAAACCCTCTGACTAAACCTTGTAATAGAATTTGCCAGATACTTATGAATATCAAAAAACGTCCAAATCACAAGATATACATCCAGGTGCTTCGCCGTATGTCACCCGAGCAGAGGCTGCTGAAGGCATTCGAATTGTCCCAGTTTTCCAGGGAGCTCTTTCTTCATGGATTGTGTAAAAGGTTTCCTGATTTACCGGACGATGTGATCAAAAAAATCTATCTGGAGCGTCTGAATAAATGTCACAACAGGAATTACTAAGAAAAGTTATTCAAACACTTGACGAAGCCGGTATACAATACATGGTAACAGGGTCTGTCGCTTCAAGTTTGCAGGGTGAACCACGATCAACTCATGACACAGACCTTGTTGTTGCCATAGAAAGGAAGGATGCAAAAAAGTTGGTCAAGGCATTCCCATCGCCTGACTTTTATCTGGACGAGGAAAGTATCATAGATGCAATCAACAGACAGGGCGTGTTCAACCTCATTGATGTAAACTCAGGGGATAAAGTCGATTTCTGGATATTAACTAACGATCCTTTCGACCGATCACGGTTTGCAAGAAGGTATACCGAGGAAGTGGGAGAGATGCGAATTGTTGTTTCCAGCCCCGAGGATACCATACTGGCAAAATTGAGATGGGCCAAGTTATCTGGCGGCAGCGAAAAACAATTCACAGACGCCTTGCGGGTCTATGAGGTACAATGTAAGAAGCTCGATATAGATTATCTCCATAGTTGGGCAAAAAAGCTGGGTGTAGCTCCGATGTTACAAAGACTACGGGAAGAAGCCGAAGAAATATAGCCGCATGAACCAAAAGCAATTAAAGAAAGAACTTAAAAATATCAATATTGCTTATGCCCGAAGGGCAGAAAGCATATAGCCAGGGGTGAAGCCCCATAAGCGCTAACTTGTATTTGCTTTTTTATCAGGTTGGGATTGTAGGGACACGGTGCTCCGTGTCCCTGCGATTTATGAGGATTTTCAATATCAAATATCGAACAAGGAATAATGAATGCCGAAGAATAATACTATAAAGCAGGAGATAAAGAGATGATAGAAAAAAAATCAGAGGTGATTTCGTATCGGCTCCCGTCCGGGATGCTTGGTGAAGAAGCTGTATGGATGGACTTAAATAAACTGAAGATACTGAGGAATAAAAGTTTCCTGACCAATTTGATTTCCGCCGTTGTGTTTGGGGCTTCTTATGTAATCCCTGAATTTACCGGTCGAAATGCCCTCATGCTGGCCAGTCTTTTTGCCTTATCGGGTGCATTGACAAACTGGCTTGCCATATATATGCTCTTTGAAAGGATACCAGGACTTTATGGCTCTGGGATTATTGCGCTGCGATTTGATCAATTTAAAGAGAGTATTCGTTCTCTTGTTATGGTGAATTTTTTTACCAGGGAAAACTTTGTGAAGGTTACCCAAAATACACTGCCTCACGCCATACAACCCGAACTGGTGTTGGGCAGGATTGATTTTGATAAGGTATTTCATGGATTCGTGGCGGTAATTAAAAACTCCTCTTTTGGTGGCATATTTACCTTGTTTGGCGGAGAAAAGGTCATTGAATCCATGCGTGAACCATTTAAGAAGGAATTTGAAAGACAGGCATCTGAAATATTGCGGAATATCGACGTAGCCGCCGTATTGCAGAAGGAAGCCGATTTTGAAACATTTAGGTCCAAAATCTCCTCTATGGTAGATGCTACGGTAGACGAACTTACACCGCAAAAGGTAAAGAAGATCGTAGAGGAAATGATGCGTACACACATGGGCTGGCTGGTTGTCTGGGGAGGGGTTTTTGGCGCCTTGATCGGTTTTGTCAGCGCGGTATTTTTCTAATGCAAGGGTAATGAAATGCCTGAAAAAGATTCAGGAAAAATATCACGGAGATTTTTACTGAAGGCCCTCGGGGGCGGGGCCGCATGGTTGGGTTTAAGCAAGTTACCATCGGCCCTGGCCCAGGTCTCCGGTCAGGCTATTAAGCCGCTGCCAGGCTTTACCGGACCGGACGCCAATCCATACTGGGGTGCGGCAGGCCCTTTCGTTATTTATCCTCAAAAACTTCCCTTGATCCAGATTACCGACCGGCCAGTGCAGCTTGAAACCCCCCGACATTATTTCCTTACTCCATTCACCCCCAACGCAGCCTTTTACGTGAGATGGCACCTGGAGGGTATACCGAACGCCGTGAACCTTTCCAAGTGGCGCCTTTTTTTGGAAGGTAATGTCGAAAAATCGCTGGCATTATCCTTGTCCGACCTCATGAAACAATTCAAACCAGTCTCCATTGCTGCGGTAAACCAATGCTCCGGCAATAGCCGCAGTCGCTTCCAGCCACGTGTGCCTGGTGCACAGTGGGGGAATGGAGCCATGGGCAACGCCCTCTTTACAGGGGTTCGTCTCAAGGATTTGCTGAATAGTGCAAGGGTCAGGACGGGTTCGGTCCAGGTACAGTTTGAGGGTTTGGAAAAAGGGCGGGGACTAACGGACAGTGCCTCGTACCGCTTTCTGAAATCCTTGCATCTGAACGATCCGGTTATTCATGAAACTATTGTGGCCTATGAGATGAATGGCGAGCCGCTCCCCATGTTAAACGGTTTCCCGGTTCGCCTGGTGGTACCGGGTAAATTTTCGACGTTTTGGATTAAGGCATTGACCTGGATCAGGGTATTAAAGGAGCCGGACACCAACTTCTGGATGACAAAGACGTATTGCGTTCCCGATACGCCCCGGGGCAACACCACCCCGGAGGACGTCAAGAACGGTCGGGTTAATATGGTCCCTGTGGGGACTATGCCCATCCGCTCATTCATTGTTACCCCGGACGGATCGGGCAAAATTCCTTTAGAGATGCCGGTAACCGTGCGTGGCATTGCCTTCAGTGGATATGGACGTGTAGTCAAGGTGGAGTTCTCTGACGACGATGGTAAGGCCTGGAAAAAGACCAGGCTTGGAGTAGATTACGGGCGGTACTCTTTCCGTACCTGGGAAACAACCTGGATTCCAAAACGTATTGGTAAGTATATGCTCGCAGTACAGGCGACCGATGAAAAAGGCAATGTTCAGTCAGACGAAGATTACTGGAACCCAAAGGGCTACCTGTGGAATAAGATTGAACGGCAGGAAGTGACTGTGGATGTTGCACAGTAGTTTGAATCAGGCGCTTAATAAAAATATTTTTACATTTTCGGCAAAAACAATTTAGCACCGACCCTTGTGTAGGGGCGGGGTTACCCCGCCCCTGCGGTTCGCAGGACAGCGACATAAATGTCGCGCTACGTGTTCCGACTCGTTCGTATTAGAAAGGTCTAAGATGAAAACGATAGTGTATGTTTTAATAGGGCTTTTTGTAACTATCTTGAATAAACCTGTTTTAGCCAAAACTAATCTTTCCGGGTTAGTTCGCAGTGGTTACTACAGCAAAGGTACGTTGCAAAGCATCACTCAACCTGATTCTATGCAGCAATCGTTAAATGCTGTCTATAGTGTAGGGGCGTATCCACTTTATACCCCTGAATTGGTTCCGGACAAAGACAGCGAGATTATACAGGGTTACTGCAACTTGTGCCACAGCGTTACATACATTACCATGCAGCCGCCGCTTCCGGCTGCCATATGGGAAGCCGAGGTTTCCAAGATGATTGATACGTACGGTGCTCTTATACCTGAGGATGAGACGAGGCTGATTATTGCTTACCTTCAGGCACACTATACCCCGGAAACCAGAAGGTAATAAAAGGCATCAGGTACCTATCCGGGCCAGCCTTACATCGCATGCGTGGCCTTGTCCCACAGATAAAGTGTTTGCCCATACGTGAAGGCTTTGCATCATTTACTGTCCTTGCTTTTTGGAAATGATTATTGTCTTGTTCCAATTTTTATTTGCATCAATTTCTGCGGCAGTTTCTCCATAGAAGGACTGGCCCAGTTTATAAACGGAATTATCCAGGAGAAAAGGTACTTCCAGTTGTTTTTCTTTGATGTCTTCAATGGTAATTTTACAGATAATCCCGGAACGTCCAAACGCCAAATCATGAGACGGATCTTTTGTGTCTGGCGAATTCAGCTGATACCAGCCATCACCTTTATTGGTAATGTTCCAGTCATCACATATTCCCCCATGGCTTTCAGACACGAAAGAAATGTTGCACGGCTTATCAGTCTTCAAACGAAAACGGAAGGTGTTAATGTATCTTGGCACATGTTCGCACCACATGAAAATTTCAGCGCGGTTGCCCTTGATAAAGGGAGAAATTTCGAAAACAATAACTCCCTGGTTTGTTTTTCCATATATAAGAGAGGGGTCAAGCTTGTCTTCTAAGGGTGGAATGCCTGTAATCCCTTTATAGGTAAGTTCGCTTTTTACGGCAAAAATTCCGTCGGCAGGTTTTTTCGGTGTTATGTAACTTATTTTATATTGTCCACCCAGATCTTCAATAATTTGTTTAAATCGTTCAAGAAAAACATTCATATTTTCAGCACGAACGTATGTACCCCCTGTTTTGGCAGAGATATTTTCCAAAATTTCCTGATGCCGGACATCACCCAAACCAATAACATAAATGTGCACATCCCGTTTGTTAGCCAGAGAGATTAGGTCTTCCGGTCGATGAACACTGGAATTGTCAAAGCCGTCCGACAGGAATGCTAAAGCCCGGAACGTTTTTGGGTCGGACACAGCGGGGAACTCATTTAACCCCTTGTAAGCAGCATCCCAGCAAATCGAAAAATCGCTATAGATATCTTTATTAGCTAAATTACCAATTGCGTCTGTTGCAAGTTGTTTATGGGTGGTAAATGGTAGTATAATTAATGGCGCTTCATCCGGCCTGTGAAATTCAACGATGCCTATCTGATGGGTTTCCTTGAGACGATCTATCAAGGATTTTGCCCCGGTAAGCATGGTTTCAATGCCATTGTGCTGAGACTTCATTGAAGCAGAAAAGTCCAGCACCAGCATGACTTGCAGATGAAAATCGTTTTGCGTATAGAGAAAGGCGCGGCTTTCCAGGTAATCAATTTCTTCATTATTTTCCCAGATTTTCAAATTTTTCCAATCAAATTTGGACGGGTCAATCAGGACAGCGTGGTTATTTTGGTCCCGAAGAGAAAAGATGAACTGAAGAGTACAGGGCTTTTGGTGAGCAGTAGTAATATTTTTCAGGTAAAGTTTTGAAAGAGGAGAAATAATTCTCAGAGAGGATACTTCGGCAAACACATCCTTGTTTAGAGAATCAATAATCCGCAACGTGTATTTATCTGCATCCGGACGAAGCGGACCTTTGGGTGTCCATTTATATTCTCCGTTGCTTGTGGTATCATTTCTGTAATTGTAGGAACTTATAATTTTTTCTATTATAGAATCATTTTGCAGCAGAAGGATGTCAACGTAATTACTTATATTTGATGTTGCCGACCAGCGAATGGTGATGTCCTCATCAATTGCTAAAGATGCTCCGGCATAAGGATTCATTATTTTTATAGTTTTTTCTTCTTTCACTCCTTCCGCAACAATCGCAATGGTTTTATTTCCGCCATTTGATTTTACCACAATTTCTCCCCGGTTAATCCCTACAGGAAGTTTGTCTCTGTTAATCACAATGTTGATATTTTTTTCCTCTTGTTTTTCACATATCTCGGATTTTGGATAAGCCGAAATCCAGTCACTGTCTTTCGGGATATCAATTTCGTACTGTAATGTTTTTACAAAAGACAGATATGTCCATTTTTTTTCCCCTGTATTTTTCAGGATAAGCGACTTTTTGGTTTCTTTGTCTCCAAAATCTAATTCCGTTGGAGCGATTTCAAGAATTGGCTCTACTCTCCCCAGATAAATGAGTACTGCAACCAAAATTATGATGACACCAATTGAGGAAAAAATTATTTTTCCATATGCTTTTTTCTTCATTTCTCAAAGCTCCTCTTAAAGCCTGTTTAGCATTTTACCAATGTATAGATTTCTTCTGAAAGCAAACATTAAATCATTTCAAATCGAATAAAATCAATAAAATTATAGTGTGTTCGTAAAATAAATTTAAAATTCGGTTTTTGAGATCAGCATCTCTTTTATCTTCATGAGCCTGCTGATATTGGAACGTTCCATCTCGTCCAGTCTGGATTTGATTGATTTTATGGAACCTTGTAATTGCGGGATGAGGACGTGCTCCAGCGCATTTATCCTCCTGCGAATCTTTTTTATCTCTTTTGCCAGCAAATGTATGGACTGCTCCAGTTCAGCAACACAAATTATATAAGGGAAAAATTCCTTCAGTTGAAGAATTGCCTCGTCGAGTTCTATAGACGTATCTACAAGGCTATAGGAGTTATTTTTGGTTATGGTTACTTCGAAAACAGGAACTTTGATATTCAATATACTTTTTCCGGAAATTTTAAGTTCCGATGTCCCCTTCGATTGCTCTAAGGCAGTGGATATGTTTTGAGAAGATGTGATAATCTGTGCAAGGAGAAACAACTTCATACGATCCGGTAAATCAGTATCCATCCTTTGACGTGCTTCTTTATACGCTTTTATCAAGCCCAGGAATTCCTTCATCAGGCCTTCATTTTTATCTTTCAGGAGTTTGTGTCCCCTCACGGCCATGGCAAGTCTGCGGCGCAGCTTAAAAAACTCCATCCTGGTGGCATTGATTTGTAGTTTCATGGTACGTTTATTATTTGTTGTGGCGAATCACTCCAGGGTTTGTAGTATCTTTCAATATGCACCTGTTTAATCCTTTTCAATTCGGTTTTCGGTAAAAATCCTAAAGTTTTCCATCCAATGTTGAGTGTCTCCCCGATTGTTCTGTCTTCCTCTTCGCCCTGGCGCAGGAACATTTTTTCAAAGAGTTCGGAGAATTTTATATATTGCACGTCCAGAGGGGTCAGCGCTGATTCGCCCAGCACAACGGCCAGTTCTTTGACATTCTTTCCCCTGGCATACGCTGCGTAAAGTTGGTTTACCACATCAAAATGATCTTCCCGTGTCTTGTCCTTACCGATACCCTTGTCTTTGAGCCTGGAAAGGGAGGGCAGGATGTCAATGGGAGGATAGATGCTTTTTGTATGGAGCAACCGGCTGAGGATGAGTTGTCCTTCTGTGATATAACCGGTAAGATCGGGGATAGGATGGGTCTTGTCATCCTCAGGCATCGTTAGAATGGGAATCTGGGTAATCGAACCCTTCTTGCCTTTTATCCGTCCTGCGCGTTCATAAAGGGTGGCAAGGTCCGTATACAGATAACCGGGAAAGCCGCGGCGGCCTGGTATCTCTTTTCGCGCCGCAGAGATTTCACGAAGCGCCTCACAGTAGTTTGTCATATCGGTAAGTATGACCAAAATGTGGGCATCTTGTTCGTATGCAAGATATTCGGCCACGGTTAGCGCCATTCGCGGTACGGCAATACGTTCTATGGTGGGATCGTCTGCGAGATTGATAAAGAGCACTGCCCGTTCGATAGCGCCTGTCCGTTGAAAATCCGTTATGAAATAGTTGGCATCTTCAAAGGTGACCCCCATGGCCCCAAATATCACGGCAAATTTTTCCTCGGTTTGAAGCACCCTGGCCTGCCGGGCTATCTGGGCGGCGATCTTTGCATGGGGAAGTCCGGCTCCGGAAAAAATCGGCAGTTTCTGTCCACGCACAAGAGAATTCATGCCATCAATGGAAGAAATGCCCGTCTGGATAAACTCATTCGGATAATCCCGGGCGCAAGGATTCATGGGATTGCCATTGATATTGAGATATTTAACGGGAATGATAGGTGGCCCTCCGTCAATCGTTTCACCGGCGCCATTGAAGATACGCCCGACAATATCGGGCGATACGCCAATCTCCATTCCTTTCCCCAGGAATTTTACCTTAACATTATCCCTGGCGATCCCCTGTGTACCCTCAAAGACTTGAATAAGAGCCTTGCGGTTTGTGATCTCCAGAACCCTGCCACGCCGTACCTCGCCGGTGGCCAGTTTTATCTCAGCGAGTTCACCATAAGTCACCCCTTCCACTTCCTGCAGCAGGACGAGTGGGCCGATGATGTCCCTGATATTCAGATATTCTTTAAGCAATTCTCCGCCTCGTGACAAATATAAAGCTTCACCACAGATTTCACAGATTACGCAGATTTTTTATTCATCGATTACTCTCGTTACTCTCGTTCCCAAGCTCCTGCTTGGGAACGTGCTTGCTATAAAAGCTCCTGCTTTTCATCAAGTCTCGATTAAATCAATCTCTATACATCCCTCACCATTAACATAATTTCTTGCACTTGAGTAAACCCAATGCTCCGCTTGCTCAACAAGTCTTCTTTTTATAAGATGAACATGATTATCCATCACTACATAGGCAAACAGCTTTAAACCTTTGTTTTGTCTGCAATAACTTAAGGACTGAACAACAATATCAAAATATTCCTTCTTTGTGAAAACTGGTATCCACTCAATTATGGTAGATGTTGTGAAATATACGCCGCTATTCCTTATTATTTGATAACGTGATCTCATTCAGTTACTCAAAACAAAGCTTTTAATACACGCTCGTTCCCAAGCAGGAGCTTGGGAACGAGATGTAAGATATAACCACAGATTTAGCAGATTGCACAGATGATGTGTTTTCTTATCTGTGTCATCTGTACTATCTGTAGTTTTAAAGATTTTTTTACCGGTCTAATGTAATACCTCTTTTGCCCTTAGTAATTCTTCTAATTCTTTCACCATCTTTGTTTCCAGGTTGTCAAACTCACCAAGATTCTCCTCTGGGATAAACCGCATTTGGGCGATGTCTGACAAGGACGGTATGGAGATTATGGTTGAAAGCTCAACGTGCAATTGCAATAATTCGTTTGCCTTGTCACAAAATTTAATGATTACTGCTAACATAAGAAACTGCTTTTTCAGGGAGGTATATGTATCGCGGAGGTCGTAGGCATTCTGATACAGGAAATCCTCGCGGATCATTCGTGCAACTTCCATGAGGAGCCGGTCCCTTGAGGAAAGGGATTCGATTCCAACCAACCGTACGAGCTCTTCCAGTTCAGCCTCCTTCTGCAATATCTCCATGGCCTTCATCCGGCACGCCTTCCAGCCTTTATGGATATGGATAACAGAAAACTCATCCACAATGTCTTGATAAAGAGAGTAGCTTGTTAACCAATTAATTGCCGGAAACTGCCGTTGAGAGGCCAGCCTGTCATCGAGCCCCCAGAAGGCCTTAGTAACACGCAAGGTGCTTTGGGTTACCGGTTCAGACAAATCTCCCCCAGGGGGCGAGACTGCCCCAACCACACTCAAACTCCCCTGCCGCCCATCCGAACCAAGGCATATCACATTGCCAGCCCGCTCATAAAAACTGGCCAGTCTGGAACCCAAATATGTCGGAAAACCTTCTTCACCAGGCATCTCTTCAAGCCGACCGGACATCTCCCGCATGGCCTCGCCCCACCGTGATGTGGAATCTGACATGAGAGCCACGCTGTATCCCATATCACGGTAATATTCGGCAATAGTAATACCCGTAAATATGGATGCCTCTCGCGCCGCTACCGGCATATTGGAGGTATTGGCGATCAAAACCGTTCGTTCCATGAGTGGTTCACCTGTCTTCGGGTCTTTTAAGATAGGAAAATCGATCAATACCTCGGTCATTTCGTTCCCGCGTTCGCCACAACCCACATAGATAATGATATCTGCATCCGCCCAACGTGCCAATTGATGCTGGATCACGGTCTTTCCGCTTCCAAAGGGTCCTGGTATACAGGCAACACCGCCCTTTGTAACAGGGAAAAACATATCAATAATCCGCTGGCCGGTGACCAGGGGAACTGTGGCATGCTGTTTTTTCTTTACCCTGCGTGGTTGTCTTACCGGCCACTTCTGGAGCATGGTCAGGTCCTTTATGCCTGTTGCCGTCTCAACCCTTGCTATGACGTCTTCTATCGTTCCCTCTTTCTCCTCGATCGCGGATAGCACTCCTTTGATATCCGATGGTACCATGATCTTGTGCCGTACGAGTTTTGACTCCTGGACATATCCAATGACATCGCCGGGAACAAGTTCGTCTCCGGCGTGTTTCAAGGGTTGAAAATGCCACTTCATTGCCCTGTCCAGCGGGGGATGTTCAACTCCTCTTACAATGTAATCACCGTATAAACGATTCAGTGCATCCAGGGGTCTCTGGACACCGTCATAAATTCCGCCGATAAGCCCCGGTCCCAGTTCTACGCTAAAGGCGCCATACGTGGGATAGACAGGTTCTCCAGGACCTACGCCCTCAGTCTCTTCATAGACCTGTATGGAGTACTCTTCTCCCCGTATCTCTACCACCTCACCAAAGAGTTTGTAACGGCTAACACGAACCATGTCATATATCCGCGTTCCGCTTAGTCCTTTGGCTACGACCAGGGGGCCTGAAACCTTGATGATTGTTCCGTTGTTAACCATTGTTAATTGGCAGGAGGAAACTCCTGCCATTACTCCATATTTCAAATCAGACACGGACAAACAAGTTTGTCCGTGCCACCCAATTTAGTTTGTAAGTTAATTATTCAGCCTGTTTGCCGCTTAACAAATCATAACCTCTCTTATTCGCAAATCCCAGCTTGAAAATCCTGTCTGCCAGGGCATCCTTTGTCAGTTTTCTATTTGCTGTTATATTCATCTTCGTTGATAACTCAATAAGGACGTCCTTTTTGTGTTTTGTGAGTTCTTCAAGTATCTTCTCTGTGGGTAGCTCTTCTAACTGATTTCGCAAAGTATTAATGTCCGTGACAATGCCCTTGGTTTTTCTGGGTTTAGCCTTTTTCGGAAGCAACATATCGGCAAGGAGTGGCTTATCTTTCAGGGTATCAAAGAATGATGTCAGTGTATGGATTGCATCTGATATCTGATGCGTTTCAGACTTATCGGGGAGGCGACCAATGCTTTCCCGCAATTCATCGAGTTCTTTCATTATCTCCGGGATAATATGTGTCATCCTTTGTCTTTCATCCTCTCCGGGGAGTAGGGACAGGCATTCTTTTACTTTTGTTAATGTATCTATCAGGTCGAGTTTTTTTGTCCTTTTTGCCATGCTAATCACCGCTGACTTTCTCTAAGAATTCCTTCGTTACCTCTTTATATTGTTCAGCCACACGCGTTGCATTTTCATCATTCATTAAAAACACTGGAACTGCCTGTGCAGAAGCCTCGGTATATCCAGTGCCCCATGAAATAGAATTTGTAAAACATGCGTTATTATAGTCCTTTCGAAGATCGTTTATTTTATCCTTATGGGTACTGACGATACTCTGTCCAACGGTTCGCACCATGGTAAACAGTATTCCTTTCAACGTTATATCATGGATTTCTGTGTTCGTTAAACGACATTTGTGATTCATTTTATCATGTAATTCCCTGATTTTCCTGATGAGTATATTTATCCCTATGGTTGACATATGGTCTGGTATGGTCGTTATGATATAGGCATCACTTGCAGCAAGTGCATTTTGAGTCACCAGATAGAGGTTTGGCGGACAATCAATGAGGATATAATCATAGTTGTCTTTTATTTTATGAATGGCATTTTTCAGGATGTGGCGCTGCTCCAGGTAAAAAAGGGCATCCCGTATATCATGAGAGGTATCGATGCCGAGTAACTCTTTTATACCCTTGATTGTTCGTTTAAAAATTTGGAGTTGTTCCTGATAAAAACCTGACTCTATCTTCCTCCATGTTTTTGATGCCAATTCAATATCAACGCCCAGAAGATCAATGTCAGACGGAATCAGGTCAAGGTTCTTTACTACATCTTTTGTGACCTTGCCCCTGGTAAATAATTCGACAGGAGATTTCCACAGAATATTTTCAATTTGATAAACACCGAAAATATCTTTTAAATACATTTCAAAGAGTTTAGCGATTGTGCCGTTATCCCTTTTGAATAATTCCCATCGTTCGGGTACAACGCATAAAAAGGTCAGGTTAGTTTGGGGGTCGACATCAATGAGCAATACCTTTTTGTTGTGGTATAAGGCCATGGCACATCCGATGTGATAGGTGGTGGTGGTTTTACCTACTCCACCTTTGTAGTTAATGAATGAAATGACTTTTGACATGGACGTATACTCCTTTTTGGTTATTTCTTTCCCAAGATATCCATCCCCACAGCCCGTCCAACCTCTTTATTGAGTTCCATTGTACTGATGTGTCTGCTTCCTTGTTGAGTAGGAATAATGGTAATCGCCCTGGCCGTTTTATTTCTCATCTCGGTGATGGTATCAAGGCATTGTTCTGCCATATTTTCTGTGATTAAGATAATGCCTACCGAAGAGTCCTGAACAGTTTTCTTCAGAACATTAACAGTCTCCTCGATTGTGTTAACAGGTTCAATCTCAACCCCTATACTTTGGTAGGGCAGGATATCCGCCTTCTCACCAATGATAACGATTTTAGACATAGGTTTTCCGCAATCTTTCTCTGAGAAGCTTGTTTTCTATTCTCTGCACCTTTCCACCCAATACCAGCTTCAGATTAAATACCTCCGTAGTAAAGCCGCAAAGGTAACCAAACACCCGCTCAGGTCCAAAGGGTATGTACTTTACGGGTCGTATTATATCCAATAAATAATTATCAGTTACTACTTCATATTGAAAGGATATTTTTGGAAATAAATTCAATGAGAGCATTTGTATAAAATGGTGGTCTCGTAGGGGCGTATTGCAATACGCCCCTACGAAGGCTTCGTGCAATGCTTCTCCAGATGTCCATGTTGTGTTCATGGCGAGTTTGCGAAATACGTGGTTCTGGTCGAATCCTTCCAAAAAGTATTGATCCAGGAGTTTCGTGTCGAGACTTAAAGCCGTTGCACGCCGTATTACCCCAAGAGCCTTCACGAGTTTGTATATCTGCAAGTATTGTTTAATAATTTCAACCTGTATCTCATTATAAAAATATTCACTATATCTTAAATAAGCGCCATCGCATATCAAATCGATTATAAACGGTAACGAATCTTTTTTGAATTCTTTCCTTTGCATAAGAAGGTAAGAGGAAGTTTGGTTTTGGCTGTACTGTGGTATGATTTTCTTTAAAAAAGAGATGGATTCCTTGAATACCTCAGGCACAGAAACTGCTTTACCCTGCCAGAGGTCGCTCCATGAGTCGTTGTTGATCGATCCCCTCAAGAATTTCTTTATGCTTCGGCCTTGTATTGCGGCCTTTATAAAATTCTTCAGATTAATGATGTCGTTCTTTATCAAAAAAAAATCACAGATAATGCTATCCGGTGATAAAGAGCGTATCTCATATAACCTGTTATAGTAATAATCATCAAGCAATGCCTCGAATTCGTATAAATGTTTCACGTGGGTAAAATAGGTTTTTAAAGTGGTATTATTTAGGATTGATAAAACTTCTGTCAGGTCATTGCCGGACAATAATCTTTCAAAAAAATTCTGAGTGAGTAAATTACATTCCAGTACATTAATCCGGCCTGAGAGATAACACCAATTGTTTTGGGATGTTTCTTTCTTCATTTCATTTATTATTCTTAGCCTTTTCATTTGTGATTGCCTCAAACTCAATATCAGACAATCGTAAAATGTCACCCAACTTTGGTACTAACATGGTGCGGAGATTTTGTAAGATGGTATCCAGCGTGTAGTCGATTTCGTAATGCTCGGTCTTTAAAGTAAAGCCGCCTTTTATATCAACAGCAGATGCACTCAGACTGATTTTTGCTTTTCGATCTTTATTAACGGTATCCATAAAGGCATCGGTTATTCGTTTCAAATCCCTTGCGTTAACGAACAACTCTCCTTCCAGATGGTTGGGTATGTTTGCCAGCCATTTCCCAATCAATGTCAAATAATTTTTGTCAGGAAGTGATAGTATACGTTCTGTTGCTCGCGCCAGAACATTGGCAATCGCACTGTTTTTAGCTTCCAGCAGTTTCATTTTATACTCTCGTTTTAATGTGATTAAGGTCCTTTTCGTATCCTCCTTAAGGCGTTCTTCCTCGTTATGCAGCATTTCCTGATATTGTTTCTCCAGCGAGAGTTTCGTCTTTTCGACCTGGACGCGAAATCTTTCTTCTGCCGTTTTGATGATTTGTTCGGCCTCTTTCCGTGAGTTTTCCAGGATGTAGTTTCGGATCCGGTCGATGGACATAGATAATAAATTATAACGGTAGGGGCAGGGTTTCCCCGCCCTTACACCAGGTGTTTTTAGAGCAGAATATCTGTTAAAAACTAGATAAAGTCTGTTTTGGTGGGGTGTAAGAAAAACCACCTTCTTTCGTTAACCACGTGATGAGTAAAATGGAAATCAACAGGGCGATAACGGCATACGTTTCAATAAGGGCGGGGAGCAGAATGGCGCGTCCTCCTTCTTCAGGCTGTTTACCGGTAAGATTGATGGCAGCCGCTGCAGACTTAGCTTGTAAGAGTGCAGTTATATATTCAACAATGCTCATACATATCGCAACGAGGAGGATTGCGCCCCCGACTGCTGCCGATATATTTATATTTCCAACAATAATCCCGGTGCGAAGGGCAATCATAATGGCACAGATAAAGCCGTAGAAGCCCTGGGTTCCTGGCAATGCCATGAGTACAAGCGTCCTTCCAAAAAGTTCAGGCTTTTCAGACAGGACGCCGGCCGCCTGAGATGTGGTAATCAAGATGGCTTTTGCAGAACCCAGACAGCTTACCGTGACTACAAGAACAGCACCCATGATAGCCCAGCCAAATCCTGTTTGTACGAAATATAATTTCAGTAATTCCAGCATGATATACTCCTATGATATTTTTTTTGAATCGTTTTCTCTGATCTGTATCCGTTGGTTACCCAAACCATAAGGCTGAAATTTTGGGGCATCACCTTTATAAAATCTTCCGAAAAATTCCAGGAAGATTAACCGTGCCGGATGGATAAACGCACTGAGGATACTCATGAAAAAATTAAACAAATGTCCGAAAACGAGGGTGATTGCAAAGAGTGTCGTACCCAAAAAAGTGCCTGTATTGAATAATCCCGCTACGATATTAAATGCCATGCCAACAATTGTCGTTGTAAGGCTGAGTGCCAGGACACGGGTATAAGAAAGGGTATCTCCGATAAAACTGGAACATCCGTAGGTGCCGACGATGCCGTATAAGCTAATAATTCCCGTGAAAATTTTACCAATAATCCCCTTTTCACTACGGCCTTGTGTCGCAATCAATCCGACCGCACCGACAATGGCCATGTATTTCCCGGCGTTAATGATGTGGCTTGGCGTTTCCATAAAAAAAGTTGATATCAGGATCAAAAATCCCGGTAACGTAATGAGCCACAATAATCCGTCGCAGATGGCGTTCATAATATTCTTTTTTCTTAATTCCCCATACATCCTGAGTACGATGCCAAAAAATTGATTGAGTACACCCAGACCTATGGTAAACAAGAGTGCAATAACAGGTTTTGAGAGGGGATCCAAGAGGGTGATTTTCGTTTTTATTCTTAACAAAAGGTTATTTTCGCCTAAATACACCGGGTTGTATAAATCCCCCGCCCATCCGCCGGTAATGGCACCAAAGATCACTGTGCTGATACCGGCGTAAAGGAAGAGTTTCATAAAGTTGGAAAATGTTTCGGACGATTTATACTTTCTGATCATCCATGCAGAGAAGGCTGTTAAAAATATCCCATAGAAGACGTCACCAAAACAAAGGCCAAATAAGGTTAAAAAGGATATCATAGCGAAGGGCGTTGGATCGAAGGTAAAATAATTAGGCAATCCAAACATATTAATTAATAATTGAGCCGGCTTTGAGAATCTATTGAGGGTAATGGAGACAGGTACTTTTTCCTCAGGTAAAGGTTCTTCATAAAGAACGGATGCTTGCGGAAATTCGTCATGGAGTAATGCATCAAGCCGATACTTGTCTCTTGTTTTAACGTATCCGGTCAGCACAAACACCCTTTTAGACAAAATACATTGATGCTGTGCGATCATCTTGTTTTTTTCATTTTCCCAATATCCCATGAGTATTTCCACAGAACGCCATTCTTTGGATAGTTCAAGCAAACGGCGATGAATTCGGTCTTGTTCCTGAATTATTTTGGACGTTTCCACGGCCAATTCATCAATACGGTCTTTTACGTTACCTGGCAGGATCGGGAAAGGCATCTCCTTCAGATTGAATTTCGTAATGACCTTGAGTGCTTCATCTTTGTCGTTATGTAAATATGCAAAAAGGATTTTCAAGTTCCTTTCGTTTTTTGAGACGATCTGGTACGTGAGATATTCAATGGCGAAGGTATCTCTTAATAACCTGTTCCACCGGGTCTCGGATATCCGGCAGTAGAAGAAAGAGACATTTTTTATATTTCTCAGCAGAGTAAGTTCATTTGACAAAGGCAAAAAGTCTGCGAGCCTGTCCGTTTCTTCTTTAAGTTGTTTCTGCCTTTTTTGAAGGGTCAGGTATGTTTCGTATTGGCTTTGACACTCCCTGAATAGTGATTCAATGTCTGTTCGGGAAAGTATTTGATCTAATTCCTCAAGGTTAATTTGCAATGGCATGGGAAAGATACCTTCAACAAAGCCTTTCTTTTTTTTGACAAATCCTTTGAGAATAGAAAGGATGGTATTTAATTTATGGATATTCTTCTCTGGATTATCAACTACGGTAGGAAATCTTTGGAAGAATGGAATAGCCGAATTGTCAAGTTGAGAACAAGAATCAGCGATATGGACTATATTCAAATGGTAAAGTTGGCTCAGAAACCACCGGGAATCCTTTTCCGGCAGCAAAATGGTTACTTTATCAACCTTATCAATGGCCATATGAGTCCCCGCAAATATGTTTTACTACCCAATGAACGGCATCCTCCACAATCTTATCATCTATCCGGAGTAAGTTCTTTTTTGTCGATTCAAATTCATTTCTCAACCGATCTTCTTCTGACTTTTGCAAATCTGCAAATCTTGCCTTTACTGTCTCCAGTCTTTGGTGATATTCCTTCTCGATGTTTGTTTTAATAGACCCGGTCTCATTATGAATGTTGTTGATAATTTGTTCGGCTTTTTGTTTGGCGTTACTCACAATTTGATCAGCTTCAGCCTCGATCTTTAGGACTTCTTTAATGAGAGGTTCACTCATAGAGAATTTCTTAAACAAACTTACGCGAGTCTTTGGTTTACAAAAGGAGCAGAAAATAATGCAGGACAAGGCAATCACCCTTAGTAAAGGGAGATGTAGGGGGTATTTTTTGTCGTTTCATTCCATCAGGGTTATTTTACAACACCTTTTGTCCTCTTTTTAAGGGGGATTTGGTTGCTGCTTTACCGCATTGAGGGTTATATTACGTTGAAATGTAGGTTATTTCAAGAAAAAACCACTTAGACCAAATAATAAGAATTATTGTAACAGTTTAGTATTTTGAAAAACCATCGTGAAAAGCTCCGTTAGGAGCGATATGTTTATAGACAAACCATTACGCCGCAATCAAACTCCATCGGGGCGGCATGTTGTTTCTGTGTTTCAAATGTCGCTCCGATGGAGCTAAGATTTTGTATATCGCATTTTTCTATAAACATTTTACCCCTAGGGGCAATCTTTCAAAGAACTAAATAGTTACAAATTTTAAAAAAATAGTGAAAAAACCCGTAAAATTAGCTGTTTTAAATGATAGTCTCCCAATTAGGGTCATTTTGTGCAGTCGATATTTTGAACCAGACTACGGGTTTTACATAGGTTTCAGCCATGAAAAAGCCAAATGTGAAGGGTTCAATCGAGGACGATTGAACCAGCGAGGTGGGCGATTGAACCAGCGAGGGTGACCACAACGCAGAAGTCGTCAAAGGCATAATTTGTGAGGGGTGTCTCTGCGGCAAGACCGCACAGGACACCCCTCGCGCTGCTAAAATCTCTCTACAATAAGCCATCCCCTTTTACATAACCGGTATGTGCAGGTCCCAGCTTCTCAAATATCTCCGTGTAAGTAACCACCTCCGGCGCTTCGTATTCGGGCAATTTCCTGTCTTCCATTGCTATCTCCTTTCTGCTATAGAAAATTTAGAAAAATCTGTTGGGTCTTGCCTTGCTCAACCCAACGTACAAAATTAAGTTAAGGGATCAATAATCCTGGCAACCCCTTGAATCCTGCCAATCCCTTGTTTGTGTCAAATCCATCCTGTCCCCCGTTCGGGTTAAATCCATCCTGTATCCCCAATCAAGTTAAGGACGAACACGGACAAACAGGGTTTGTCCGTGCCACCCTGATACACGCATAAATAAAATGAAAATTCCTATACAATCGAGTTAAATCCATCCTGTTCCCGCGCGGGTTAAATCCATTCTGTCCCCCGCTGGCGGGGGTGCAGGGGGTGGACTGAATTTATCCACCGCTCCAACTACTCCTTTATCATGAATACAAGTTTTCATTCCGAACCCCCTGCGGCAACGGTTTTGCCGGTCATTGCACAGGAACTGCCTGAGCAAACTTATCGATATTCAGTGTGTACGATTGCCGGATTTTTCACTTATGCCATTCCACCCCCTTAATCCCCCGCCAGCGGGGGACAGTGGGGAGCAACACCTCCGGCAGTTTTTATACCCTTGTGAATTATTTTGATGCATGGTCAAACCTCGTTTGTCCATGTGCCTTCAAGCCACTCCGCTTAATACCTGTTGCTGGTTCAATCTTGCAGATTGAAACTTGTATTTGGCATCGGCCTGTGCGTTTTAATTAATGACAGGCATACGAAACCCGCAAAACGTTTCGGTTCAATCGTGGACGATTGCACCAGCCTATACCCCTATGCCCCTGACCGATGTATTCCGGCCTCGTAATAGTTCACCCACGCTCCCATACAATCAGTACCCTGTCAGGGTCTTAAACCCTGACAGGGCTGTCAGGCGATATACAGTTCCCGTTCAGTGAGGGACGAGAGGCGGGTTGAACTGTTACCCTGCCTCTAGCTTACTTACGTTTCTGCCTCTTTGACTTCTTTGTTGTGGCATCATCCGATCTCACCCTCGCCTTCTCAGGGCCGTGCATGGCGCTCACACCGTAGTAGTCAACGTCCTCCAGTTTGTAATAGTACGTGCCTGAGGATGATGGCGTGTCCACATAGCTGTAGCCAGCGCCAGATACAGCATTGCCCCGGGCAGGGATGAGGGTGTTGTTGATTTGCTGATAAGCGCCATCCTTGCTTTCGGAACGGTAGAGATTGAAGCCCGCATTGTCGACCTCTGTGGCCGTCTGCCACGTCAGGGTAACGCTGCCATCTTTGCCCGCCCTGGCATGGAAGTAAGTCAGCGTAATGGCCGTCGGCGTCCCGGTTGGCGATGGTATTGGCGACGGCGTTATCTCAGGCGTTGGTGAAGGCGTCGGCTGTGGCGTCTGACTCGGTGTTGGTGTAGGTGTTGCGTCTGCGCCTATCTTTGTCACAAAGGCATCGTAAAAACCATCAAAACTTCCATCAAAGGCGTTTTCCGTCGGGAAGTCAGAAGACGCTGTGTTACCCGTCACATAGGCATTGCCTGCGCTGTCTACCGCTA
The DNA here is from genome assembly GCA_013360945.1 of Candidatus Brocadia sp. GTDB lineage: Bacteria > Planctomycetota > Brocadiia > Brocadiales > Brocadiaceae > Brocadia. The sequence continues at coordinate 213 of JABWAQ010000009.1, read as the reverse complement.
TGCCATAACCGTAATCCTCACTACTTCCTCCCAGGTAGGTGGAGTAGGAAAGGCTTGTGCCTGATGCGTCTATCTTTGTCACAAAGGCATCTGAATAACCATTACGACTTCCAGCAAAGGCGTTTGCCGTCGGGAAGTCAGAAGACGCTGTGTTACCCGTCACATAGGCATTGCCTGCGCTGTCTACCGCTATGCCATAACCGTATTCGGCAT
>JABWAQ010000083.1 GCA_013360945.1 Candidatus Brocadia sp. | reverse complement strand
GAAAAGGTTAAAATTTTTTCGTCTCAATCATAATTTTGTATCTTCGTATGAAAAAGTACATGAAACTGCCCAAAGAGAGCTTGTTTTCCTTGTATCACCTTATACCGTTGCGGGTTTTATTCCCAGCTTCAGCATCTTTTTCAAATTCCATCCAATACACATCAGCTTAAACTCCGCACAGACTTTTTCCAGCCCTCGCAAGAGAAAGTTTCGATACCCCACATTGAATTTCAAATGCCCAAAGACTGGTTCGATGATATACTGACGCATAAAATATTTTCGCCTTCCCTCATCGGATATCAACTTTTCTCTCATCTTTTGTAAAAGAGGCTCACGAATATCTATTAATAATTCTCTCACCTTTGCCTTTGTACATAATGACCGCTTTTGACATGCACCACACTCCCTCCCCTTGTAAACCTTATGATTCCACTGGCGGCTATCGGTCTTCTTTGTCCTGGTCTTCCAGTACGTTAACCGCTTCCCTTCCGGACACACATAACTATCACTTGCCGCATCATAGATAAAATTGGTATAGTGATACCGGTTCTCCTCTTTCCAGATACTCATAATTTGCATAACTCCCGTACCCACAATCTGCCGCTGCTTCTTTGACTTTTTCCTGCGTGTTTGACTCTGTCTGCTCTATCATGGGTTTCAATTGATTCCGATCATTTGCCTCTGTTACTGCTTCCCCTGCTACGATGATCCCTGTTTCGGTTACTGCAGCCTGACAATTGTATCCAGGACGAATGTCCTTGCTCCCTCCTGATTTCATGTGATTGGCATCCCTATCGGTAAGATTGATCTTCTCTTTCCCCTCCTCCTTCATTACCTCCAACGCCTCTTCTATCTTCTTTTTCAGGTAGGTACGGTCTGATAACTTCTGCTGCAATGCCTCTTGTTCAGTGTCCACTTTGCAGGTGTCGTCTTCTTGCTTGTCTATCGTTTCTGCTTCCTGTAATATGGTGGCTATCTCCTCCTCTATCTCTGAAAGCCACTGCTCAAACCCCGCACGGTCTTTCGTCCGCTTTGCTGATGCATTCCCTTTGAGCTTTGTCCCATCCAGGTATATCTTTCCTATGCTGGTATACCCCAACTTACTGAATATCCTCACGATATCCACAAAATACTTCTCTATCGCCTTGAGATTATTTTTTCGAAAATCACTGATTGTCCGATGATCCGGTGTGTAGCACTGCATCAAATAAATATAGAAGTGGTCGCTCAGACATCTATCTTCTAACTTCCTGCTACTGCGTACTCCGGTTGCATACCCATAAAAGAGCACACTTAAGAGCAACTTCGGATGATAGGTGCGTTGGCCTACAAAAGAATATTTCGCCTCTATCGCTTCGGTATCTAACGAAAACACCACCTCTTTGACCAATCTGCACAGATGGTCTTTGGGTATTACCGTCTCGATGTAATCCAAAAACGCTTCGGGACTAAATCCCATCAGGGGCTTCTGAAATTCATGGAACGGTTTAAATTTCGCCATGTGATTTATTCTCCTCGGTTGGGTATCTTCTGGTAAGGAAAAAAGGGATACGATTGGTTTGTCCGGTAAAATGGATGACTCAATGAAAAGTTTTAACTGCTTGGTGTAGTTTTGATGCGTAGATTTCACTAAGTTTTATTATATCATTGAACTTGTTTTATTATATCATTGAACTTCTGTTTCGCAACCATATTGGCCCTTTTTTTTCTGGTTTTATGAAGAAAACCAGGACGCCGCATTCTCGGACGGCCTGCAAAGACCTGACCCCCAGCTGGGCTCCATCGCTTTCCAACCCGAAATTCTGAGTTAAAGCAGACCCAAAGAAACCAAGGCGTTTAATAGGAAATTGTTGGCAGACACGCTCGATTTTCGGTTTTAGTTTTATCAAGTCAATCACAGTTGCAGATTATTTCAATGTTTTTGACGGTGTCTTAATACCTAACTTTCTCCATAACCGGCGAGCACAAGCGGCACGGTGCACCGCTTGTGCGAGTCCTCGTTGATGGTATTGTTATGTTCGTTACCCACTAAAATGAATGGAATATAGGTTGCAACGAATTCATTACGTCTTGGGCTGCTTTATTGACAGAAGCGTTAACGTCGGCCGATGGATCTCGAACAACTTTAGCCACTTCGTCGCGGTCGACATCGTTCAGTGCGGCACTTACCTTTGCAGCCTTCTCAAAGCGAGCACTGTCTATGTATCCGGGGCTGGCATAGAAAAGTTTAAATATTGTCTTTTTACCACCACCACCAGTTTTCTTAAAAAAACCAATTTTGGTCTTAACCAAACCTACGATATCTGCCTCACCGTCGATAGAGGTTGATTTGTATTCGTTAACTATTACTTCATACAACGAGCCACCTCTTGCAACTCCATATGTTTTTTTGAACGTTTCATAACCCAAATGTGTTAGCTTATCGGATTGATTTAAGCTGAGACGGTAGAGGGAAAAAATAGTTGAATTAAAGCGATCCTCGTCAAAGGCCGATTTGTCAACTGAAAAGTCAGCGATTTTGGAAATAACAAATTCGTAGATGTACGAATCTTTAAAATCGACTGTCCCGCTTAATGCATTGCTAACCTCTGTGCTCAGATTTAAACCTTTATCAAATGACCAGTTAAATACCGGCGGTTCATTTACTAATCGGATACTCAAACCGGGTTTCATCTCGCTACGAACAAAATAGTTGGTGACAATAGAGTGGCTTCCGTTGTCTGAAATGCCTTCAATTAGTGCGTATCCCAGCCAATCCATTCCCGAGGTTAGCTCATCCGTGTCGAGAAGAAGATACTTGGTTCCGCTTGAAATTGTTTTGTCCAGATAAATTTTTTCGGCTTGTTGAAGGTCGGTCATAACTTTAGATAGGCGCTCTTCGGTCGTAAGTTCAGGTTTTTTGACCTCCGACGTCTCACTGTTTGGTTTTGGTAGAGAACGACCGCAGCCCGACAAAGCGATTACGCACAATATTATGATTCCATACATTTGGTTTTTCACATTACCTCCTTTGCAAAGGAAGAACATAAGGTTTTTGCGGGGTCAGGTCTTTACAGGCCGTCCGAGAATTCACTTTTCCGTGATTTCTCAAGTCATAAGTCCTTGTAAATCAATATCCGAACTTTTACGATTTTGCATTCTCGGACAGCCTGTTTAATCTTGTGCGGTTGATGTGGAGTTTTGTTCACGTTTTACCCAACCTAATCCCCTTTTTACCTTGTTAATCAGATTGCTGATAAATGTCATGCCGAGAGTACTATCCTATCAAAATCAAAGACCTGACCTCAGTTTTTCTATACTGCCGAACAAAAACTTCTTTTTTCTGTAAGATTTTCTTTGTGATCTTTGTGTAATACTTTGTGTTCTTTGTGGTTAAACTTTTTTGGTTGTGGCTCTGCCGCGTTATGTTATACTAAGGATTTTACCTATTTCTTGCGATACACGTTCAACCCGATCTTTTCTTCACGATTGGGGATGGTGACGTTTCCTTCCGTTGATGCGACAATGATGTTCTTGCCGGACGAAGAGGGGCCAAACTCCTTTGATAGGTCTATCTTTATGGTAAGCATATTTCCTTCTACAGAAAATTCTACATTTTTCATATACGGAACCTCGCTTTCTCAAAATGATGAATGGTTTTAGAATGAATCAGATCTTCGGCGGCCTACCCCCCTGTTTCCCCCCGTAAACGGGGAGATTATGGGTGGTGTTTGAAATTCCTATACGTCAAGCTTGTCCATGCCACCCAAAAACCCGCTTGAATAAAATGAAAATTCCTTACGATAAATTTATCCTGAAATTTTATCATTAAAAAAGAACAAAGGTCGTAATCAATTTTCCAGCAACGTACTTTTGGAATCAAACGCCCCTATAGTTTTTCTTTGGACATGTCCATTTGAGAAAGGTCTGCTATCTTTTCCGAGTATAATTCGTTAATCGTCTTGATAAGCAACAACCTGTTGTTCCTTATGGCTGCATCTTCGACATTTACGAATACCTTGTCAAAGAAGACGTGGACGGGTTTAGCGAAGACTGCATAATATGCATGAGAGGCTTCTTCGTATTTTTTTTCATCTATCCGTTTTCTGATCTCATCCTCATTTCCCTTGTAAATCTCCCATAATGTATGCTCTTCCGCTTCAGCAAAGAGGCGTTCATTAACTGACCCGCTGCTATTTGCCTTTTTGCCAATATTAAATGTCCTTTCGACTACAGTAACCATGTCAGGCCACCAATCCTCTTTTGCGACACGAGATAATGCCTTTAACCTTTGAAAAAAATCACCGATATCATCAAATCCCACATCTGCATTCAAAACGGCATTCACCAGGTCGTAGCGATGTCCTCTTTCTATATTTATCTGGAATAACCTGTCTCTGATAAATTCCTTTACAGAAGATACCAATTTTTCACTCACCACCTTTTGGTCGCCGGATATTCCTTTTTCCGAAAACATGGGAAGCAGGGACAACGACCGACAAAGTACTTCTTCGAGTTCCAGCGTAAATTCATGTTCTTCTATGATACGGATAACACCATAGGCATGCCGTCTCAGGGAGTAAGGGTCTTGTGAGCCGGTCGGGTTTAATCCCAGGGCAAAACAACTGGATATGGTATCGAACTTGTCGGCAAGACCCACAACTGCACCTATCTTTGAGGCAGGAATGTTATCGGCCGCAAAGCGTGGCATATAATGCCCTGCAATCGCTACAGCAACCGATAATTCTTCGCCGTCCCATCCGGCGTACTCCCTTCCCATAATCCCCTGTAACGATGGGAATTCACCTACCATTTGTGTCGGAAGATCCGCCTTACACAAGAATGCGGCACGTTTAATTAATACATCATCTTCTATCGACAATTGATTACCAGCAATTAACCGGTGTGATATATACCCGGAAAGTTTCACAATCCTGTCGGTTCTGTCCCGATAATTCCCCAACTTTTCAAGAAAGGCAAGGTTCTTTAAATCTTCCACCCGTTTTTCCAGGGGAACTTTTCGATCCTCCTTCCAGAAGAATCTGGCATCTGAGAGTCGCGCCTTCAATACCCGTTCATTACCCTGAATGGCCGTATCGGCATTGCTTTCGTCCCGGTTAAGCGCCACTATAAATTTATTCGATAACTTCCCGTCTCTTTTCCTGATGGGGAAATACCTCTGGTGCCCTTTCATAGCCGTTTCTATTACATCGGCAGGGATGTCCAGGAATTCTTTCTCAAAACTGCATTCTATGGCATTGGGGTACTCCACCAGGTTCGTCACCTCATCCAGCAATGCTTCGTCATCAATGGCGGCGCCATGAGGCGCCATGAGTTGTGTTATCTTTGCCCTGAGCGTCTCACGACGCTCAGTCATATCAACTACAACCTTTTCCTGCCTGAGCAATTGCTTGTATAATTCCCAATCGGCCATGGGAACTTCGATTCTCTTGCCAGATAAGAAAGGATGCCCAAAAACAAATTTATCCGATTTAACTCCATTAATTTCCAGAGGAACAACCTTATCCCCAAAGAGCGCGAGGAGTGAACGTATCGGACGGGCAAAGAACATGGCATTCCCTTTCCATTTCATTGATTTAGGAAATACGATACCCTTCATGATTTCCGTTAAAATCTCCGGCAAGATATGCAGCGTCTCCTGACCCTCTATTTTCTTGATCGCAAAACAGTATTCACCTTTAGGCGTCTTTTTTATCTGAAGGTTATTCATATCGACACCCTGAGACCTGGCAAAACCCTGGCCGGCCTTTGTAGGATTCCCATCCTTATCAAAAGCGATTGCCGCCGCCGGCCCCTGAATTTCTTCCGTAACACCCTCCTGCTTCTGTGGCAATCCTTTTACAAATAAGGTCAATCTTCTGGGCGTACCGGCACAATAAAGAGACTGCGCCGCTAAACGGTGTTTTTTTGCGCGTTCTGCACACAATATCTCCATCTGGTTGAGCGCAGGAGTAATGTAACCGGCGGGGATCTCTTCAGTGCCAATCTCAAAAAGTAGGTCGGTCATGGTTATAATCGCACAATGTGCTTCTTGTGAATGCCCTTCAAGGCATTGCGGGTATCAACAATCAGTTTCGAGTGTGACACAATCAAGTTATAATCAAACTTGCTGTGATCTGTCACGATCACGGAACAATCGATCCTGGAGAGTAACTCTTTCGTGAGGGGTTTTGACCTGATACTAAATTTTTGAGAAATAATTTCTGGGATATACGGATCAGTATACGTTACTTTGGCGCCTTTAAAACGTAAGATATTCATAATTTCAAGGGCGGGCGATTCACGAACATCATCAATATCTTTCTTATAAGCAACGCCCAGGATATGGATATTTGAACCTTTTACGCTTTTTCTTACCGTGTTCAATGCATCCACAACTTTTTCCACAACAAATTCAGGCATAGAGCTGTTTATCTGGTCTGCAAGGGCAATAAATCGTAATTCAAAGCCGTTTTTTTTGGCAACCCAGGAGAGGTAGAGCGGATCGATGGGAATACAATGCCCTCCCAGTCCGGGACCCGGATAAAATGACATGAAGCCAAAGGGTTTCGACTTTGCAGCGTCTATAACTTCCCATACGTCGATCCCCAGCTTTTCCGCCATGATGGCAATCTCATTGACCAACGCAATATTGACATTCCGGAAGGTGTTTTCCAGAAGTTTTACCGTTTCCGCTACTTTTGGGGATGAAACGGGTACAATCCTTTCAATAATCTGACCATATAGATTACATGCTAACTCCGTACATTGCGGGGTGACTCCGCCCACCACCTTTGGAATATTTTTAACTGAATACGTCTTATTCCCGGGATCAATACGCTCCGGAGAAAAGGCAAGGTAGAAGTCTCTGCCTGCCTTGAGCCCTCCTTCCTCCAACATGGGTTGTATAAGTTCTTCCGTCGTACCCGGATAAGTGGTGCTTTCTAAAACGAAGAGTTGGTCATTATGCAAGTAGTTTTTGATTTCCTGACCCACATTGATAATGTAAGACATGTCTGGGTCTTTTGTCTTCGTCAACGGCGTTGGCACGCAGATACTAATGGCATCCAGGGTCGACAAAACACTGGCATCGTCTGTTACGCTCAAAAGGCCCTTTTCAATAAACTGCGCAATATCTTCACCTTTTATGTCTATTACGTATGATGTACCTTTGTTAAGAGACTCGACACGATCCTTGCTTTTATCTACCCCGGTTACACAATATCCATTCCGTACAAATTCAAGCGCAAGCGGCAAACCAACGTAGCCGAGTCCTATGACGCCTATTTTGGCCTTCTTTGTCTTAATCTTTTCTTGTAATTCACTCATCGGTATTTTTTATCAGCGTCTGGTATCTGTCAAGTGATAGGAAACAATGTACCAGATATTAATCAGTTGAACATCTGATTGCAATAGAAAAATGCAGGATAGCCACTTATACTTCTTGACATTAATTACTCACTGGCGTAAAATCCGTACAAATGCCAAGAAGATATATATCCAGTCTAAAAACCGGTGAGGTTGTAGAAGAGGTGTTTCTTGTACTAAAAAAGGAGGTAAAGGAAACACGGGAAAAAAAACCGTATCTCAACTTACAACTGACCGATAAATCCGGCTCTATTGAAGCCCGGAAATGGGATGCAGCACCGCAACTTTGCGACAGCTTCAACAGAGATGGGTTCATAAAGATAAAAGGCGTTGTCGAGACCTTCAACAACACCCTGCAAATCCGCATTATCGAGATATCACCTGTCCCGGACTCACAAGTGTCTATGGGTGAATTCATTCCAAGTACGGAAAAAAACATTACCGATATGATGAACGAACTCAAACAGCTTATCAGGACGGTTAAAGACCCCTATCTTTCGAAACTCTTGAACGCATTTTTTTCAGACGAATCCTTCTGTAAGGTGTTTTCCACTGCACCTGCCGCCATGCAATACCATCATGCCTTTTTAGGAGGGTTATTGGAGCATATCCTTTCTGTCGCAAAATTGGCAATCAGCTTTTCAAATCACTATCCCGCAATAAAGAGAGACTTGTTAGTCACAGGCGTTATTTTACATGATATCGGGAAAACACGGGAACTATCTTACGAACGCAGTTTCCAATACACGGATGAAGGACAACTTACCGGGCATCTCATCTCCGGAGTTCTTATGGTCTATGAAAAAGCCTCAAAAATAGATGGATTCCCGCCTGATCTGCTCAATGTCCTCTTTCATCTGATCTTAAGCCATCATGGTGAGTATGAATGGGGCTCGCCGGTAAAGCCTGGTACACCAGAGGCTATCGCCCTGCACCACCTGGACAATCTGGACGCAAAGGTACATGCGGCAACCAGGGCAATAAGCGAACATAAAGACACGGGCAGCTCGTGGACGGAATACGTGAAGATGTTTGAAAGAAGACTTTACAAAAAATAGCAGGATATTTTAGATTTACGATTTACGATTTACGATTTGGGATTTGTGATTGCTGATTAAAAGAGCATGGATAAAGTTCAATTACAAAACAGAACAAAAAACTTCGCGCTCATTGTTTTTAAAATGGTTGAAAAACTGCCTAAATCGGGAGGAATTGAGGTAATTGCGAATCAACTCATAAAAGCATCTACCTCCATTGCCGCTAATTACAGAGCAGTATGCAGAGCTAAATCGAAAGCAGATTTTATTAATAAACTAAAAATTGTGGAAGAAGAGTCTGACGAATCTCTTTTTTGGCTTGAATTTATCATAGACTTAGGACTTATGGATAAAAAATTGTTAGAGGGTTTAACTAAAGAAGCGAACGAATTCGTAGCCATCTTTACCGCGGCAGTAAAGACTTCGAAAACAAATTATAAATCGTAAATCTTAAATCGTAAATCAAAAATCACCATGCTCCATCCTATCGATATCCTCAAATTCATTTGTAGCAAAAAATACAGCCCTATGACAGCCGCTGAGCTGGCGGAACACTTTGAGATCAGCGATTCGGAATACCGGCAATTATGTGGTCTTTTGCAGGATTTGGAGTTTTCGGGGAAAATTGTAAAGATCAAGCAAAAACAATACGCTGACCCTGAGAAGGTACACTTACTGGTGGGCACGCTGGAATGCAATCCGAGGGGATTCGGGTTTGTCACCCCGATCAAAGAAAACGGCGGTGAAGATATTTATGTCAACGAAGAAGACATGGGTTCCGCCATGCATGGAGACCTCGTGGTGGTGCGACTTCCTACAACAATCCAGATTCCTAAAAAATGGAAAGATAAAGGAAGAAGGACATCGGGACAAATCGTTAACGTACTGAGGCGTGTAAATGAAACCGTCGTAGGCACCTTTGAAAAAACAAAACGACTGAGATTTGTTGCACCCGACGACCCCAGATTGTTTAGAGACATCTACGTTGCAGAAGATGTTTCAAAGGGCGCGAAGCCAGGGGACAAAGTGGTCGCCCGGATCATCGAATGGCCATCCAGACATCTCAATCCGGAAGGAGAGGTTACAGAAGTCCTGGGAAAGGAAGGAGACCCGAAGGTTGACCTCCGTTCTATTATTTATCAATTCAAGCTGCCGCACACCTTTAGCAACAGAGTAATGAATGAAACAAAACACATCCCTCATGCCGTTTCCCAAAAAGAAATCCAGGGCAGGCTCGACTTGCGTAACAAGCTCATCATCACAATCGACCCGGAAGATGCCAAGGATTTTGACGATGCGGTGTCGCTCGAAAAGGACCGGCATGGGCGCTGGCTGCTGGGCGTACACATTGCGGACGTTTCGTACTATGTAAAACCTGATACCGCCATTGACAAAGAGGCCCGCTACCGGGGTACCAGCGTTTACTTACCCGGCGAAGTCATTCCCATGCTGCCGGAAATATTATCAAACAATATCAGCAGCCTGAAGGAGGGAGAAGACCGGCTCACCAAGAGCGTTTTTATGACCATTGACCGCAAAGGGTATCTTGACAAAGCGGAGATTCAACATTCGGTTATCCACGTTACTAAACGTCTGACGTACAAACAGGCAACTGCCGTTCTTAACAACGAAACAGAGGCAAGCCTATCTGACGAAGCAGTTGACGCACTGCGCAGCATGGCACAACTTGCTGAATTGCTGTTTAAAAACCGGCTGGAGCGCGGGGCATTAGAACTGGACCTCCCTGAAATTTCCGTTAAATTGGATGAACGCGGCTTCATCAGTGATGTCGAAAAAGTTGAAAGGGACATCTCGCATAAATTGATAGAAGAATTCATGCTCCTGGCGAATGAAGCGGTGGCGACGTTTATGTTTGAAAAAAAGATGCCGCTGTTGTGCCGCATCCATCCTGAACCAGAGGAGGACGCCATGTGGGAATTTGCAGAGTTTGTCCGTGGACTGGAACATACGAGGATAGACCCCTTCAAAAGCAAACATTTGCAGTCATTACTCAACAAGGTGCGTGGGCGGCCTGAGGCCTATACGGTAAATCTCGTACTCCTGAAATCGATGAAACAGGCAGTTTATACGGCAGGTGAAGGAAGGCACTTTGCCCTTGCGCTGGATCACTATACCCACTTCACCTCCCCCATACGCCGCTATCCTGACCTGCTTGTCCATAGGATTTTAGACCAATACTTTTCAGGTGAGTTGTCATCTCCTTCCGTGCGGGAGGCGTGGATGCATTGTTTACCTGAGTGGACAGGACATTGTTCGATGACCGAACGCAGGGCAGATGAAGTCGAAAGGGAAATCACCAAACTCAAATTACTCCGTTTCCTTGAACATGAGGTTGGAAAAACCTTCGATGGTGTCATTACCGGCGTTCAGGAATTCGGTTTCTTCGTTCAATTAAACAAGTACCTGCTGGAGGGTCTTGTCCACATCCGCACCCTGGCAGATGATATCTATCAGGTGGACAAGAAAAACATGGCGCTTGTTGGTGCCCGCTCTAAAAAAATGTACCGGATTGGAGATGTGGTAAAGGTAAAGATCTATAAAATCGACTTTTTAAAGCGGGAAATTGATTTTATCCACTGCGGCAATAAAGAGGAAAAAGGAAAACAGAAAAAGGCGCGGAAGGCAGCAGAAGACGAAGGAGAATGAGTAATGACGAAAAATGAAAGGCGCAAAATTGTAGGGGCGAAGCATTTGCTGTCCAGGAGATAGGACGATATTCAAATTTAATGTCAGCAAATGCTTCGCCCCTACGTAAGACCGCAAACAAAGTTGCCAAAGATATAATTAAGAGACAAATCAGGCATTCTCTGGTCTTTTGCAAAATGACAGGGAGCAAACGAATCTTTGTTGCAAAATCGATAGTCACAGCAAGGATGAAATGGTTTTACTTTTTCCAAGTTAATATTTCCATTTTTTATTAACAAGACGATGGCTGCTCCTCATGAAATTCTTGGACTGATTGAACGGTTCAACAATAATTGCGAGGCCTATCGTTCCGGTACATACAACGAAACCCAGCTTCGGCGTGAATTTATCGATCCGTTTTTTAAGATACTGGGCTGGGATGTAGACAATGAGAAGGGGTATGCCGAGGCTTACAAAGACGTAATCCACGAGGACTCCATCAAGATCGGCGGTATGACCAAGGCGCCGGATTATTGCTTTCGTATTGGTGGGATACGCAAGTTCTTCGTGGAGACGAAAAAGCCGTCCGTTAATCTCAAAGACGATGCCAATCCCGCATTTCAACTGCGCCGCTACGCATGGTCTGCCAAGCTTCCGCTGAGCATCCTTACCGACTTCGAAGAATTCGTCGTTTACGACTGCAGGGTAAAACCCGATAAACTGGACAAGCCTTCTACCGCCCGGATACTCTATCTGAACTACACCGGGTATGCCCAGCGTTGGGATGAGATCGCCGCCATCTTCTCGCGCGATGCAATACTCAAGGGCGCCTTTGACAAATATGCAGAATCGGGCAAGACCAAAAAGGGCACCGCCGAGGTTGACACCGCCTTTCTCAGGGAAATTGAATCCTGGCGGGACATGCTTGCCCGCAACCTGGCGCTGCGCAATCCTGACCTGGCGCAGCACGACCTGAACTTTGCCGTCCAGCGCACCATCGACCGCATCATCTTCCTGCGTATCTGTGAGGATCGTGGCATCGAAAAATACGGTCGCCTCATGGCATTGCAGAACGGAGACCGTGTGTACGCGCGCCTCTGTGAAATGTTTCATCGCGCCGATGAACGCTACAACTCCGGCCTGTTTCACTTCCAAAAAGAAAATGGCCGTTCAGAATCGCCGGATACCCTCACGCTGAGCCTGGCCATTGACGACAGCGCACTCAAGGATATCATCAAAAACCTGTAATATCCCGACAGTCCCTATGAGTTCTCCGTCCTTTCGGCTGACATCCTGGGATAGGTCTACGAGCAATTTTTGGGTAAGGTCATCCGCCTTACGGCTGGCCATCGTGCAGTAGTGGAGGACAAGCCTGAGGTCAAAAAGGCAGGCGGGGTTTACTACACACCGGCCTATATCGTCGACTACATCGTAAAGAACACGGTAGGCAAACTTCTTGAATGTGAATTACAGAATGGTGAACGTGCGAAAATCCCCCTTAGTAAAGGGGGCAAGGGGGTTGTAAATTCCGAAATCCAAAATCCGAAATCTAAAATCAGGAACGTTACTCCGAAGACTGTTGCTAAAATTCGTATCCTCGACCCGGCCTGCGGTTCAGGCTCTTTTCTGCTGAGCGCTTATCAATATTTGCTTGACTGGCATCGCGACTGGTACGTGGCTAACGGTGCGGAGAAATGGTCAATGGGTCGCTCTCCTGCATTATTTCAGGGAATGGGTGGCGACTGGCGTCTGACCACCGCAGAACGCAAGCGCATCTTGCTCAACAACATCTACGGTGTAGACATCGACCCGCAGGCCGTGGAGGTAACCAAACTCTCGCTCCTTTTGAAGGTGCTGGAAGGCGAGTCCGAGCAAACCATTGTAAGACAACTCAAACTCTTCCACGAACGCGCCCTGCCTGATCTTGGCAATAACATCAAGTGCGGTAATTCGCTCATCGGGACTGATTTTTACAACCCCCTCAATCCCCCTTTGTTAAGGGGGAATCAAGATGTCCCCCTTAGAAAAGGGGGCGAGGGGGTTGTAACTCATTTAACTGGTACTGGTAGTGGTGTTTTGTCAGACGAGGAACGCTACCGCATCAATCCATTCGACTGGGAGGCCGAGTTTCCTGAGATTATGAAGGCAGGTGGGTTTGATGTGGTGATGGGAAATCCGCCGTATGGAGCAGAATTTCCAGATACAGCCATTGATTATCTAAAAAACAAATTTCAGACTTTTGTTTGGCGGGGGGAAAGTTACCTAGTCTTTGTTGAACAGGCTCTTCGGCTAATCAAGAGAAATGGACTATTTGGATATATTATACCAGATACATACTTAAATCTGGGCTTTACGCAATCGTTACGAACATTTCTGCTTCAAAATTCAAAACTGCGTGAAATTGTAAGTTTGCCATCAATTGTTTTTCCAGGAACTACAGTCGATACAACACTTTTGTTTGTTGAAAAAGCAGCTAAAACTACCACGTATCATGAGTCACAAGTTATAGTCAAAATATTCAACAAAAAATCATCGATACTTACCGTTACCCAACCAAGCCGTGAATTTAGCATGTCGACTAAATTTTGGTTTGAACAAAATGCCTTCAATGTCAGCAGCAATATTGCTGAAACAAATATTATCACAAGAATTGAAGGCGACAATAAAACTCTTTCACATTTTGCAGAGATGTTTTCTGGAGTAAAGACTTATGAAGTAGGCAAAGGGAATCCACCACAAACCGAAGAAATACGCAATAAAAAACCTTTTACTTCAGATAAAAAGGAAGAAAATTCTTGGTCTCCTTTTTATGATGGGAAGCATATTGGTCGTTATGAGCTTTTATGGAAAAAAGATAACTGGGTTAATTATGGTTGCTGGTTAGCAGCACCGAGAGAACCGAAAAACTTTGAAGGTGAAAAGATTTTGATACGAAAAATTGTCGGTAAAACACTTCTTGCAACCTACGTTCCAGAAACGTCGTATTGCAATACACTATTATTTGTGTTAAAAATTAAAAGCAATATCACCTTAAGTTACCATTATTTGCTTGGTATTCTCAATTCGCAATTGATTGGCTGGTACTTCAGAAAAAAATTCCAAATTAATGCAGATGACACATTCCCCCAAATTATGATTCGTGATATTTTGCAGTTTCCGATTCCATATCATGATAAAACCTGTCACGACCGCATGGTCACCTTGGTTGGTCAGATGATTGAACTCCACAAGCAATTATCATCGGCAAACACAGGCCATGACAAGACTGTTATTCAACGCCAGATTGACGCAACCAACCGCCAGATTGATCAGTTGGTGTATGAATTATACGGGTTGACTGAGAAGGAAATAAAAATCGTTGAGGAATATTCAACATAACCTTGCAGGGTGCAGGTTTGAAACCTGCCCCCTGCAGTGGTATTGAATTTAAGCGGGTTCAAGTTTACAACTTGAACCCAGAGGTTTGATTCAACCGACAACTTGAATTCCTTGACGTTATTAGCTGACAAACAATGAGATTCAGGTTACAAACCTGAACCCGCCGGAGAATATGAAAGAAGAAATAATAACCAGATTAAACAATGTTGAAACCAAAGAACGTGTAAAAATACTGTACGCTTGTGAATCAGGAAGCCGGGCTTGGGGTTTCCCTTCAGCAAATAGTGATTATGACGTGCGTTTTTTATACCTGCATCCCAAAGAGTGGTACTTGTCCATTGACCTGGAACTGAAACAAGATGTCATTGAACGACCGATCAATGACCAGATAGATTTGAGCGGGTGGGATTTACGCAAGGCTTTGCGTCTGTTTCGCAAATCGAATCCACCGCTTATGGAATGGCTGGGTTCGCCAATCGTTTATTGGGACAAGTATTCAACTGCCACACAGATGAGACAATTGGCGGACACCTATTATTCCCCAAAAGCATGCATGTATCATTACTTGCATATGGCGCGCGGCAACTATCGTGAATATCTGAAAGGAGAACAGGTTTGGACAAAAAAGTATTTTTACGTGCTTCGCCCCATATTGGCAAGCAACTGGCTTGAACGGGAGTGGGGCATTGTGCCAACGGACTTCAGGGTAATGGTCAATCAACTCTTTAATTCGGGGGAATTGAAACGGGAGATCGAAAATCTGATAAACGCCAAAATGCTGGGTGAAGAATTAGATTACGGACCTCGTATTCCGGTAATAAGTAATTTTATAGATAAAGAAATCGAACGGCTTGAAGGCAAACAATTTGCAGATGGCACGCACCCATGCTCAGCAGATCAGTTGAACGGTTTATTTAGATTTGCTTTGGATGAGGTATGGTTGTAAGAATTAGGCAGGAATGTTGGGCTGGGTTCCTCTTTCTTAAGCGGGATCAAGTTTGCCTGCATTGAATATAGAAACATAAATATGGAAAAAAATCCTTACCGATATATCTCATATCCCCAAAATATAACGGTTGATATCTCAAAGACGGATATTGCCAATATACAAATATCTTTTACCCAAAAAGGCTACCATTTGCACGGGTGGTTTGGGTATATGTGGGGTTGGATAGACATGTCTTTGAAATGGAATAATCATGAAATAACGATAAACACTTCAACCGTATATTCACCTTACAAAAGCTTAGTTCTATGGATAGAAAATATTAATCAGGGTAAATTGCCCTGTCAGATAGAGATTGACGATGAGTCGGATATTTTCAGGTTGAAAGCCTACCCTGAAGATAACAAGGAACTGTTTTATCTGATTATCGAAAATACCTGCGATAAGGATAACAAGGTATATCTGGAAGGCCTTTTCAACAGGAAGGAATTTATAGCAGAATTTTGTTCCAAGTTTCGTCATTTTCTTACGAGAGAATATGATAATGAGTATTGGACTGACGACGACGAAGACGACTTAAGCAAATTAATTGCCGGGGGCTTTAAAATTGCAGTAAAGTATACCTGCCCTTGTTGTGGATACAAAATATTAGCTGAATCTGGTAATTATGACCTATGCCCAATATGTTACTGGGAAGACGATCCTGCTCAATTTAGAGATCCAGACCTTGAAGGTGGTCCAAATTCACCTTCACTAAGGCAGGCACAATTAAACTTTATCCTTTACGGTGCCTCTGATCAGGAATGTTTGAGTTATGTTCGACCGCCCAATGCGTGGGATGTTCGTGATTCTGCATGGTTACCATTCCATCAGATTCAGGAAAATATACTTACCCTGCAAAAGGACTTCGAAAAAAACAGAGATTTACCGGTAAACCTTTTCAAGTCTGTATCATTTCTTTTTTTAAAGGATAAGTTAGACAGTTACAGAAAAACAAAAAAAGATTTAAGGCGCTGTGGCAAAAAATCTCAAGAAAATTATTGCAAAGTCAAGCCTGATGCTTTAGAAAAAATTAAGAACGAACAAATACGGTATTGGCTTCTCAAAGCTGAAAGCACCAATGATGTAGAATTTATTGTTAAGACAAAAGATGGTTTCTGGAAATGGCTTGAGAAGGTTAAGGTATGTAACCATTTGCATCTTGAATCAGGGCTACGTCAAGTATAAGCGCAAGTACTGACACGTAAAAAAGAAAAGGAATAAACTGGCTTTTTCAAAATGGTTCTTGTATAATAGTTTCATG
>JABWAQ010000187.1 GCA_013360945.1 Candidatus Brocadia sp. | reverse complement strand
TGACGAGAAAAAAGAAGTGGCAGAGGCTTATGGTGCTTCGGGTGGCCTTTTAGGTTCTCTCATGGCAAAACGATACACGTATCTGATTGACGAACATGGGAAGATCGTCCATATCTTTAAGAAGGTAGACGTAAAAAACCATGCACAGGAAGTATTGCAAGCCTTTTCTGAACATTCCAAGAAATGATCTGGCGCGGCTATCCGCAACCAAATCGACCTGTTCAATGTAGCTGGAAAACAGTAAAAAAAGCTTCCGAGTTTTTTGTTTCACAGCTATTCTTATGAGAAAAGCAACTCCTATCATTTGCCTGGAAACATTTTTCTATCATTCTATGTTTTCTCAAGATAGAAGCAATTCTCTGTTATTTATTTTGGAAACATTTTTCTATTATTTTTTGTTTAGCATTGTTCTTAAAGAAAAAATAATTTCCTGTCACCTTTTTTATTATTAAGGATCTCTATGAATAAAAAATTCATGTATTTGAGTGTTTGGGCTGCTTTATTCGTAAGCGCGTGCTCATCAGATAAGAAAAATAGCGTTAACCAGGAAAAATACCCTGTTACAAATCCTATCGTGATGGATACGGCATATACGCATGACTACGTGGCAAATATACATTCTTTACAACATGTAGAGTTAAGAGCCAGGGTGAAAGGATATATCGAAAAAATCCATGTTGATGAAGGTGAAATCGTAAAGGCCGGGCAAATTCTTTTTAGCATAAGCCGCCAGGAATATGAAGTGGATTTATTAAAAGCGAAAGCGATGCTGAAAAGCGCCATTGCGGATGCAAAAGCCGCTGAGCTGGATTTGCAAAATGTAAAAATACTGGTAGAAAAGAACATAGTCTCAAAAACAGAACTGAAAATGGCTCAGGCCAAACTGGATGCGCTTCAGGCAAAAGTTGATGAAGCGCAATCCTATGAAGCAAGCGCTGAACTAAATCTGTCTTATACTGTAATAAAAGCGCCATTTGATGGAATAATTGACAGAATTCCCAATAAGGCCGGAAGTTTAGTCGATGAAGGAACCCTGTTGACTACCCTTTCAGATAACAAAAAGGTATTTGCTTATTTTAATGTGTCTGAAAAAGAATATCTGGATTTTACCACGCTTATAGACTCAGAAAAGAAGAATGAAGTGTCGCTCGTTTTAGCCAACAATCAAATTCATAAGTACAAAGGATGTATTGAAACCGTTGCGGGAAAGATTGACAAAAACACCGGGAATATAGCTTTCAGGGCATGTTTTCCTAATCCGGATCTTCTTTTAAAACATGGTTCCAGCGGCGAAGTCAGGATAATGAAAGAAGAAAAAAACGCTTTAATCATTCCACAAAAAGCAACCTTTGAAATTCAGGACAAAATATATGTATTTACGGTGGGTCCCGACAACACCGTAAAAATGAGAAGCATTGTTCCAAAGCTTCGCATTCCCCATTTATATGTAATTGAATCCGGATTATCTTCCAATGATAGAATTATTTATGAAGGCATTCAACAGGCAAAGGAAGGAGATACGATAATTCCTGAAGTTATTTCTATGAAACAAATCCTGGCAGAGCAGTCAAAAGCACAAACCATGTTGATGGCTCAAAATTAAAGAAAAAATAAACAATGAGTTCGAAATTTATCCATAGACCCATTTTATCCATAGTGCTGTCTTTAATCATCACCCTGTTAGGGGCATTGGCCTTAACCAAGTTGCCAATGGAGCAATTTCCCAGTATAGCTCCACCCGTGGTAAATGTTACCATTGAGTTTACCGGCGCCAACGCAGAAACCGTTACAAAGGCCGTCATTGTGCCTTTGGAACGTGCTATCAATGGTGTTCCGGGAATGAAGTATATGTCGTCTATCTCGGGAAATGATGGCATGGGTATAGTACAAGTCATTTTTGAAGTAGGCACCGACCCTGACATTGCCGCGGTAAATGTTCAGAACAGAGTGGGCACCGTAGTGGACGAACTTCCTGCAGAGGTAATAAAAAACGGAGTAAAAATTGCCAAGGAAGAGAGAGCCATGCTGATGTATTTAGACATTTTCAGCACAGATACGGCTTTAGAAGAAAAATTCCTGTACAATTTTGCGGATATTAACATACTGCCGGAACTAAAAAGAATCGACGGGGTTAGTTATGTGGATATATTGGGAGCTAAAGAATACGCTATGCGTATCTGGTTAAAACCCGATAAGATGCTTGCCTATAATATTTCTACCGATGATGTACTGGGTGCATTACGGGAACAAAATGTAGAAGCAGCGCCGGGTACCGTAGGGGAAAGTTCTGATAAATCAGCACAAGCATTGCAATACGTAATAAAATACACGGGGAGGTATAACACCGAGGAGCAGTATGAAGATATTCCTATAAAATCGAATGCTGATGGCGGAATACTTCGCATAAAAGATATCGCTGATGTGGAGTTTGGCACAATTTACTTTGATGTGGAGTCAAAATTGAATGGCAGACCTGCTGCTTCCATTATACTAAAACAGCTGCCAGGCTCTAATGCCAGTGAAGTAATCAATAAGGTGAAAAAGCGAATAGCTGAGATTAAAGAATCCTCCTTCGTTGAGGGTATGGATTATGCGATTAGTTATGATGTATCGCGTTTTTTAGACGCTTCTGTTCATAAGGTGTTAAAAACTCTGATTGAGGCGTTTTTGCTTGTATCATTGGTGGTATTTATTTTTCTGCAAGATTGGCGTTCAACACTCATTCCTGCTTTGGCCGTGCCTGTTTCCTTGATTGGCACGCTTTTTTTCATGCAGTTATTGGGTTTCTCCTTAAACCTTATTACCCTTTTTGCATTAGTGCTTGCCATAGGCATTGTCGTGGATAAT